>NZ_JSYD01000157.1:0-353 GCF_054824005.1 Brevundimonas sp. GN22
TGGCGCATATCTGGCCCTCATTCTCCCGCCAGTCTCCGTTTAGCGGTTGGCGCTAGGGTTTCGTCATTTCCCTGTTAAATTCCAAATACAGGGATTTAAATCTTTTTCAGCCTACCCCATATTGGTGGTCGCGCTTTCAAAATCCTTTAAATGCAGGCTCTAGCAGCTTTTTATGGGCGCTAAACCGACCAAATTTGCAGGGAAAGTTCAACGGCCCGAACAGGCAAACTGATCAGCCGTAACAGGGATCCATTTTTCGTTTAACAGGGACCGTTTAGCGACAAAACAGAGCCCGCTGATCATCCCAGTCCAGTGGCAGATCTTGCCTCATGATGTTCTGCAAAGTCAGACGC
>NZ_JSYD01000158.1:0-635 GCF_054824005.1 Brevundimonas sp. GN22
GCACTCAAGCGCGTAGAGGATAGCCTGTACGAGACGGCCAATCGAAACGGCATTGCTGTCGCCGCCACGGCTGAACTCTATCAGCGCGCCTCCATGGCCCGCGAGAACCTTGGGGCGAGCGAACAAGACCTGCTGAAAATCGTGTCGGGCACGTCAGCTGCACTGAAGCTTCAGGGCACGTCGGCAACGGAAGCCAGCGGCGCTCTGCTCCAACTGGGCCAACTGCTGGGTGGTAGTACGGTTCAAGCGGCTGAGTTCAACAGCCTCGTCGATGGCCTTCCTACTGTTCTGCAAGCCGTGGCGAATGGCTCGGATCGTTGGGCGGGCTCGACCATCAAACTCACCAAGGATGTGAAGGACGGCAAGGTTACGGTCCAAGAATGGGCGGCGGCCATGCTCAAGGGTTTCGGCGACATCGAAACCCGCGCTAGCGCCTCCACCACAACTGTCGCTGCCTCGCTGCAAACGCTGAACAACGAACTGGGGCGCTTTATCGGCCAGACGGATAGCGGTCTGTCGGCCACGCAGCGTATGGCGCAGGGCATCGAGATCCTTGCGAGCAATCTGGATGTGGTCGTAACGGCCGGCGGTGTACTGGTGACCCTAGTGGGAACCAGAATGGTTGTCGCACATGT
>NZ_JSYD01000159.1:0-1032 GCF_054824005.1 Brevundimonas sp. GN22
CGAACACGTGACCCCCGCATTACGAATGCGGTGCTCTACCAGCTGAGCTAAAGCGGCCCTTGATCGCGACAGGCGGTGCCTGTCCGGCGAAGAGGCGGGTTTATTATACGGCCAATCCTGAATTGCCAAGTGCTCTTAGCATGGCTTCTTCATCTGGATGATCGGCTACGGTGATGCAGACGCCTTGAAGCCCCGCAAAAGGCCGCGCTGCAGCATCTGATATGGCGATGACCGACATGGGAGCGGCCTTCTCCGAAAGCCTCTTTGCGAGGGTAGCGCCGGCGCGCGGAGAGTGGATCATGACGGCAGACAGAGCGTCGGGAATCGTCCCCTCTGATTCCACCGTCGAGTAGACTGGGAGACGAACGACCTCGTGGTTGGGCAATAATGCGGGAAGGTCTCCGGCAGGTTGCTCCGCGCCGGGCGCAAAGACCAGTCCGGAAGACATCCGCGAGGAGATCAGCTTGGCCAAGGCTTGGATATCGCCCGCTGCAGAATGCACTTCACTAAATCCAGCGTCCGAAGCTGCACGCGCGGTCGTATCGCCCACGCAATAGGCGGGGATGTGGGTATAGGCGGCCAGCCCGCTGCGGATAGCATCGACGGTATTGGGACTGGTCAGGGCTATGCAGGCGATGGCTGATGGAGCAGGCGCGCCGTCGAAAGCATCAGGGATCGGGCGCACTTCCAACAAAGGGCGCACCACGGGTTCATAGCCCAAGGCCGATAGGCGCGTGGCGGTCGCATGGGCACCGGGGAGGGTGCGGGTAACCCAGATGCGCCCGCCGCCGCTCATTCAGTAAGAGACCTTCTGATCGCCAACTGCGGCTTTGACCTGTTGTCCAAGTTCGATGCCCAGAGCACGGGCTTGGTCGTGGCTGCAAAAGGCGGAAACCGAGCCTGTGCGGGTCCAGCGCGATTGACCATCGGGCGACAACAGCTCGGTCGACACGATCATTTCCTCGCCGTTGATATGGGCAAACGCTCCCACGGCGGTTCGGCATGACCCTTCGAGCGCCAGCATGGCACCGC
>NZ_JSYD01000002.1:0-62714 GCF_054824005.1 Brevundimonas sp. GN22
CTGAGAAGATTGGCGTGGGGCAGACAGACGGAGCTGCCGAGCAGCCGGGCCTTTTGGTGCCTCACATTACGATGGCGAAACGTGAACCGGTAGGCCCACGGACGAACGCCGCCACCAACTCTCGTTCAGCCAAAACATTATGACCGATATGCGGCAAAACCGTCTTTCGGACCCGATCCAGCACGGCTGATATCCAGTTTTTGCGAGCCTGTGTCGCTGTCACCAAAGCTTCACCAATCGGCGCTTTTTGTGTCTAGCGCCCGACAGATGCGAGGCCTAGACGGCGCCAGATCATTCCAAGGGGATATTGAATGAAGCGCCTGTCTCTCCTCGCCGTGACCGCCAGCACACTGGCTATCGCTGTCGCAGCACCTGCATTTGCCCAATCGACGACCCCGGCCGCCGATGAGCCCGCCTCGGTGGGTGACATCGTTGTCACCGCCCAGCGTCGTAGCGAAAGCATTCGTGACGTGCCGTTCGCCGTCACCGCGATGAACATCGAGACGCTGGCCGCTGTGAACGCGGGCGGTGCCGACATTCTGGCGCTGGCTGGCCGCGTACCCAGCCTGCAGGTCGAAAGCTCGAACGGCCGCTACGCACCGCGCTTCTATATCCGCGGCTACGGCAACGTCGACTTCGACTTCACCGCCTCGCAGCCGGTTTCGGTCGTCATGGACGATGTGGTTCTGGAAAGTGTCTACCTGAAGGGCTTCCCGCTGTTCGACGTCCAGCAAATGGAAGTCCTGCGCGGTCCGCAAGGCACCCTGTTCGGCCGCAACACCCCCGCTGGCGTCGTCAAGGTCGACACCGTCAAGCCGGGCGCAGAGTTCGAAGGCTTCGGCAAGATCGCTGCCGGTAACTATGGTTCGGTTCGCGCTGAAACCGGCGTCACCGTTCCGGTCAACGACACCGTGTCGGTGCGCATCGCCGGTCTGTGGAACCACCGCGACGACTGGGTGAACAACGCCTATGACGCCGCCTTCGCCAACCCGAACGGCGAAGAACTGGGCAATTTCGAGGACCGCGCTATCCGTGGTCACCTGGCCTGGACCCCGAACGACCGCTTGTCGGTTCTGGGTACCCTGCAGTTCCGCGACTACGCCGGCACCGGCACGCTGAACCGCGCCAATGCCCTGACCAAGGGCTCGAACAAGCTGAACGACAACTACGACCGCGACACCGTCTATTACGATGGCGGCCGTAACAACTTCCAGAAGCAGAACACCCAGTCGCAGTCGCTGCAGGTCGCTTATGACTTCGGTGACATGACCCTGACCGGCGTCATCGGTTCGTTCCAGGGCGAGTCGATGGGTAACGGCGACATCGACGGCGGCGTGTCCTTCACCGCTCCGGCCGGTGCTGGCTATGCCACCCCGTTCCGCGTCGAAAGCGGCACCGATCACTCGGATCTGGTCCAGAACACCTTCGAACTGCGTCTGGCCTCGAACGGCAACAACCGCCTGAACTGGCAGGTCGGTGCCTTCGCATTCAACGACCGCTTCAATCTGGTGTCGAACACCTATGGCGGCACCGGTGCTCTGGCCCCGACCAAGCAAACCGACATCGTCCAGAAGTCGGAATCGTGGTCGGTCTTTGGTCAGGCCAACTACCAGCTGACCGAAGCCCTGAAGATCACCGGCGGCCTGCGCTACACCGAGGACGAGCGCACCTATAACGGTTCGATCACCATCGGTGCTCCGGGCACCGGTCAGGTCGCTGTTTCGGACGAGCAAGTCTCGTGGGACATCAGCGCCCTGTACGAAGTGAACCCGAACTGGAACCTGTTCGCCCGCGTCGCCCACGGCTACCGTGGTCCGTCGATCCAAGGCCGTAACCTGCCGGTTCTGACCACCGCCGACTCCGAGACCGCCATGTCCTACGAGGCTGGCTTCAAGGCTCGCCTGTGGGATGGCCGCGCCCGTCTGAACGCCACCGCCTACTTCTATGAAGTGGACGACATGCAGTTCACCGCCATCGGCGGCATCGACAACTCGAACCGCCTGCTGAACGCCCAGAAGGGTGAAGGCAAGGGTATCGAGATCGACGGCGACGTCTATCTGGGCGCTGGTTTCACCTTCGCCGGTGGCTTTGCCTGGAACGCGACCGAGATCAAAGACAATGATCTGCTGGTGGCCATCTGCGGCAACCACCTGTGCACCATCACCGATCCTATCCAGAACGTGAACGGCACAGACCGCGCCAACATCAACGGCAACCCGTTCCCGAACGCTCCGGAATACTCGGCCAACTTCACCCTGTCGTACGTCCGCCCGCTGGGCAACGATCAGGAGCTGTTCGCCGCGACCGACTGGGTCATGCAAAAGAACACCAACCTGTTCCTGTATGAATCCAAGGAGTTCATGTTCGGCACCCAGTTCGAAGGCGGCCTTCGCGCCGGCTGGCGTGACCTGTCCCGCGACCTCGAAGTGGCTGGCTACGTCCGCAACATCACCGATGAAGACAACATCATCGGCGCGATCGACTTCAACAACCTGACGGTCTTCGTCAACGAGCCGCGCATGTACGGCATCGAGGTTTCGAAGCGCTTCTAAGCGACAAGACGTCAGTGATCTGACAAGGGCGGTCGGGGCGAAAGCTCCGGCCGCCCTCTTGCTATATGGCGGTCCTTGATGGCCAATACCCCGTCCTTGTGGGAGGGGTCGGATGCGTCTTTCGATATTGCTGGGCTCGCTGGCCCTGATGTTTGCGCTGGCTGTGCTGACACTGCAGACGCCGTCACCGCGCCCGATAGATGCTCCGCCTCATCTGTTCTCTGCTCAACGGGCCATGGTGGATATCCGCCAGATATCCAGGGCTCCCCATCCGCTGGGTTCGCCCGAAAATGTTCGGGTGAAGAACTATCTTGCCCAACGGCTGACCGACCTCGGCTTTAGTGTGACCGAGCAGAAAGGCGACATCTCCCTCAAAGGGGGCCAGCGCCTCAAACGCGAAGGCGGATCGCCCGAAACTACGGGACAAGCGACCAATCTGGTCGCCGTCCGCACCGGCAGCCAGTCCGACCTGCCGGCGCTGATGCTCATGGCCCACTATGACACCGGCGCGTTGTCACCGGGTGCAGGCGACGACTCCACGGGGGTTGCTGTCACTCTGGAAACGGCGAGAGCCCTCGCGGCCCGCAACATCGACGGGCGCACCCTGATCATCCTGCTGACGGACGGTGAAGAGATCGGCCTTGAGGGCGCGCGCATCTTCTTCAACGAACACCCCCTGGCCAAGGCACCGGGCTTCATCATCAATCTGGAGGCGCGTGGCGGTGGCGGTCGGGTCAATATGTTCGAGACCGGCAAGGGCGACGGCCCCACCATCAAGGCCTTCGCCCCTGTCGCCATGAAGGCCGACGGCGGTGTCACGACGGCCTCGATCGGCTCCTACCTTTATGAGCGGATGCCCAACGGTACGGACTTCACCATCCCCCGCGACAAGGGCATGCAAGGCGTCAATCTGGCGTTCCTTGGCCGGGCCCACCACTATCACACCGCAGATTCCACGCCCGAGCAGCTGGATGTTGGCTCGGTCCAGCACATGGGATCACAGACGCTGGAACTGGCAACGCGCCTGATCCCGGCTGCGGAACTGCCCAAGGCGGGTCCGAACCTTGTCTATTCCGACATCTTCGGGCGCTTGTTGATCAGCCATTCGCCGTTCGCGGGCTGGATCCTGCTAGGGCTGTCCCTCATGGGACTGGCCTATTCCGTCTGGCGCGCGCGGACTGTGACAGGTCTCGGAGCCAAACAGCTTTGGCAGGGCATGCTGGACGGGGTCTGGTTCCTCAGCGCGTCCCTGGTGCTTTCACAGGGCGTAAGGATGCTGGCGGGTCCGCTGCAAATGCGCGTCGACGGCGTGTCCTTTTACTACACCTTGTTGCGTCGTCTGCCGTGGATGGAGGCGGCCACCGCGCTGGTGGTTCTGGGTCTGGCCTTCTTGCTGATGTCAGGCGGACGCGCTTCGCATCGTCGCGTACTGGGTTACGGCCTGGCGCTGGTCACACTGACGGTCGCGGTACTGGGCAAGGGAGGCCCTGTCTACGTAGGCGCAGGCGCAGTTGCTGCCGTCCTGTCGCTGTGGCCCGGTGCAGCGGCAAGAAACATTTGGGGCGGCTGGACAGGCACAGTGGCGCTGGCATTTGTACTGGGCTGCGCCCTGCAAGGCTTTGCGCCCCAAGTGGCATTGATCGTCACATGGCCTCTTTTGCTAGCGGTCATCGCTATGGCGATCTCGGCCACCCTGTCGCCATCGCTCAGTGAACTGCGAGGGCTGGTTGCGCCCGCTATCGCCGCCATTATCGGCGGTGCATGGCTGGTCGGTTACGGGCATTTCGTGTTTCTGGCGCTGGGTATTTCCGTGCCGGGAGCACTTGGCTTTATCGGTCTGCTTATCCTGCTATTCCTTCGCCCGCTGGTGCCCGCGCGGGGCGACCACTGGCTGACAGGGATGGCTGCCGTCTTCCTGATCGCTGCCCTGGTGTTCAGTGGTGCATCGCGTCTGGCGGAGCCACACACGCCACCGCCGAGCGATAAGGGGGCGTCACGCGCCAACGCTTAAGCTTGTCGTAGTAAGGTTCTGCCAAACGGACAGGATGAAACTGATCCACGCCCTTCAGGACAACAGCGACCCCAACTCTCTGGTGTCGCGTTTTCGCCGCGCCCGTAGCCGTCGGGTTGTCACTCTCATCGAAAAGATTGCAGCCGAACAGGGCGAGGTCAGGATCGTCGATCTGGGAGGAGAGGCCGGGTACTGGCAACTGTTCGATGTCGAGCTTCTGCGTCGATGCAAGGTCCATATCACGCTGGTGAACCCCGGCGGGGTGGACGATGCCTGGGACGAGCGGTTGTTCTCGGTCGTCGACGACGACGCAACCCGATTGCCGCAATACCCCGACAACAGCTTTGATCTCGTCCACTCCAACTCTGTGGTCGAACATGTCGGCGATTGGGTGCGCATGGAGGCGTTTGCCACCGAATGCCGTCGTCTTGCCCCGCGCTATTACGTCCAGACGCCCTATTTCTGGTTTCCGGTCGAGCCGCATTTCTCCAGCCTTTTTTTCCACTGGCGGAGCGAGCAGTCACGCGCCCGCGCCCTGATGCGCCGCGCCCACGGCTTCTCGCAAAAGGCACCCGATGTGGGGGCCGCGATGCGGGACGTCCAGCACGCGCGGCTGCTGGATAAAAACCAGTTCCGTTTTCTATACCCTGACGCCGTACACCACGACGAGAAGGTCGGTCCCCTGATCAAATCGCTCATCGCTATCCGCACCTAGAAGCGCTGGCGCAAAGACGCAGACGCGATTATCGCTAGACGCATGTCGCATCCTGTTCTCGTCACCGGCTCGGCCGGATTTATCGGCTTTCACACCACGCTTCGCCTGTTGGAGCGGGGCGAGACGGTCGTTGGTATCGACAATCTGAACAGCTATTACGATCCGGCTCTGAAACAGGCTCGGCTGGACCAGTTACTGGTCCATCCCAGCTATCGCCACCATACGCTTGATCTGGCCGACGCCAGCGGGGTGGCGGCCGTATTCGCCGAGCATCATCCAAAACGGATCGTCCACCTCGGTGCTCAAGCAGGCGTCCGCTACAGCCTCGAGGCACCCGGGACCTATGTGTCCTCCAATGTCACCGGCTTTCTGTCGATTATCGAGGGCGCGCGAGCCGCAGGATGCGAGCACCTCGTCTATGCCTCGACCAGTTCGGCCTATGGGGCCAATGGCAAACTGCCGTTCGCGCCGTCGGACGGAGCCAACCACCCCCTGACCCTCTATGCCGCGACCAAGATCGCCAACGAGGCTATGGCGCATTCCTACGCCCATCTGTTCGGTATCCCCCTGACGGGCCTGCGGTTTTTCACCGTGTACGGTCCGTGGGGCCGACCGGACATGGCGCTATTCAAATTTACCCGCGCCATCCTCAAGGACGAGCCGATCGACGTGTACGGCGAGGGCCGTATGAGCCGCGACTTCACCTATGTGGATGACATCGTGACGGGCATTGTCGCGGCACTGGACCAGCCCGCGACGGTCAATCCGGCATGGGATGCCACCGCTCCCGATCCGTCGACCAGCGGCGTTGCCCCGTGGCGCATTCTGAACCTCGGCGCAGGTCAGCCGGTCCCGCTTATGCGATACATCGAGGTGCTGGAAGAAAAGCTGGGCCGCAAAGCCAAGCTGAACCTGATGCCGATGCAGGAGGGGGACGTGGTCAACACCGAAGCAGACGTTTCGGCCACTCTGGCGGCTATCGGCTATGCGCCCTCAACGCCAGTCGAAGAGGGCGTGGGCCGGTTCGTTGACTGGTATTGCAACTTCTACCGCGAAAACTGACCGGCCCAAGAGGCTCAGCCCCCGTCGGTCCACACCGTCTTGTACAGGTCAAAGCGGCGGTCGCGCAGGTTCTTGACCGTGCCTTGCGCCCGCGCCCACGCCAGATCGGACAGATCGAGGTCGGCCACCGTCACCGTCTCGACGTTCTCGGTCGCCTCGGCGGCAATACCGTCCCGCGCAAACGGGAAATCGCAGGGCGTCAGGATGCAGGACTGGGCGTACTGGATGTCCATATTCTCGACATTGGGCAGGTTGCCGACATTGCCCGCCAGCACGACGTAGCACTGGTTCTCGATGGCCCGTGCCTGACCACAGTAGCGCACCCGCAGATAGCCCTGACGGTTGTCCGTGCAGAAGGGCACAAACAGGATGCGCGCCCCCTCGTCCACCATGCGGCGTGCGATCTCGGGGAACTCGGAATCGTAGCAAATCATCACTCCGATAGGGCCGCAGTCCGTCGGGATGGCATGGACCCGGTCGCCGCCTTTGATATTCCACCAGTGACGTTCGTTCGGCGTGGGATGCAGCTTTTCCTGTTCGTGCACCGAACCATCGCGCAGGAACACATAGGCCACGTTCTGGATGTCGCCGTCATCGGTACGGGTCGGGTGCGAGCCGCCGATAATGTTCACATTATAGCTGACAGCCAGCTTGCGCATGGCCTCCACAAAGCGCGGCGTATACCGGGTCAGATGCTCGATGGATTCCACCGGCGTCAGCTTCTTGGGCTCTAGCGACAAGAGCTGAAGCGTGATGAGCTCGGGGAAGACTACGAAGTCGGCCCGATAGTCGGCCACCACATCGACGAAATATTCGATATTGGCCATGAACTCGTCAAAGCTTTCGACCTTGCGCATCTGCAACTGGACGGTGGCGACGCGAACAGCTTCCTTGGTGGTGAAGGCCGCGCCCTTACCCGTATCTTCGATGAAGTAGGGGTTGCGCCACACCATGTGTGAGGCGTGGCCCATCGACTGCTTATCGGTGGACAGATAGCCGCGCAGCACACCGATCGGCTCAAAGCCGGACCGGATATGGAAGGCCACGACAGGATCATTCATCTTACGCGCCGTAACAGCGTCCAGATAGTCCTTCGGATCCGGATAGGCCGACTTGCGCCGCGACAGCCCGGGCAGGCGTCCACCGAAGACAATCCCCTTCAGGTTCTGGACCTCGCACAACTCGCGTCGGGCATCGTACAGGCGCTGGCCGATCCGCAGTCGGCGACGGGTGGGATCGACACAGACCTCCATACCATACAGCCAGTCTCCGTTCGGATCGTGCCGCGAGGCATAGCCCCCGCCAGTGATATCTTCCCAGGTATGGGCGCGCATGGCCGAAGCTTCGTCGATGCGGAAGCTGGCCGCATAGCCGACGATCTCGCCCTCGTATTCCACCACCAGCTGGCCATCCGGATAGATGGCGATCTGACCGCGTAGCATGCCGGCGGTGTAGGGAATGTCGTCTTTGTAGACGCGCCCGACCAGCGCGCTGATGGCCGCAACATCGGCCATTCTCGCGTTTCGGAGCGTCAGGAGGGCGGGTTTGGAAGGATCGACGGGCGGCAGATTTTCAGTGCTCATACGGCACTAAACGCCTGTCCGTGGCAAAGGTGGCGAGACACCCTGCGTCATTATCGGACGCATGAAACGAGCGCTGTTCCACATTTCAAATGAGAACATCTTGTGAACCAGAACAAACCGTGTACTAATCACGTCATCGAGGGAGCGGGTCCTGGCGGGTCTCTCCCAACGTCCTACGGGAAAAATGCCATGAATCATGGCATGGGAGAGATCAAACCAATGACACAGGCGGCATTGAAATTAGTGGCTAAGGCAGACTCCGATAAACAACGCGCCCTTGAGGCAGCGATCGCACAGATCGACCGCGCATTCGGCAAGGGCTCGGTCATGAAACTGGGCAAGGCAGGTCAGGTGACCGAGATCGACAGCGTGTCGACCGGTTCTCTGGGCCTCGATATGGCTCTGGGCATCGGCGGTCTGCCGGTGGGCCGCGTGATCGAAGTTTTCGGTCCCGAATCCTCGGGTAAAACCACTCTGGCTCTGCACACGGTCGCAGAAATCCAGAAAAAGGGCGGTGTGGCTGCCTTCGTGGACGCCGAACACGCGCTTGATCCGGTCTATGCCCAGAAGCTGGGTGTGAACCTGGACGACCTGCTCGTCTCGCAGCCGGACACCGGTGAACAGGCTCTGGAAATCGTCGACACCCTCGTCCGCTCGGGTGCCGTGGACATCGTGGTGATCGACTCTGTCGCCGCCCTGACCCCGCGCGCCGAAATCGAGGGCGAGATGGGCGACAGCCTGCCGGGCCTGCAAGCCCGTCTGATGTCGCAAGCCCTGCGCAAGCTGACGGCGTCGATCAACAAGTCGAAATGCATCGTGCTGTTCATCAACCAGATCCGTCACAAGATCGGCGTGATGTACGGCTCGCCCGAAACCACCACGGGCGGTAACGCTCTGAAGTTCTACGCTTCGGTGCGCCTCGACATCCGCCGCACCGGCGCGATCAAGAACCGCGACGAAGTGGTCGGCAACACCACTCGCGTGAAGGTCGTGAAGAACAAGGTGGCCCCGCCGTTCCGTGAGGTTATCTTCGACATCATGTACGGCGAAGGCATCTCCAAGATCGGCGAGATCATCGATCTGGGCGTGAAGGCAGGCATCGTCGAGAAGTCGGGCTCCTGGTTCTCCTATGACTCGACCCGCATCGGTCAGGGCCGCGAGAACGCCAAGGAGTTCCTGAAGAACAATCCGGATATGGCACTGGCCATCGAAAAGGCTGTTCGCGCCTCCACCAACAAGATTGCCGACGAGCTTCTGGGCACTCCGGAACCGGACGAAGGTCAGGACCTCGAAGGCTAAAGCATCTCCGCCCTCCCCCGGCGACCCGCCTACCGACCCCGTCGGGGGCGGGGTGGAGAAGGCCCACCCGTTCATCGGGTGGGCCTCTTTTTTTGCCCGTCTAAAGGGCTCGGCCCTTTCCCTGACCGATTGAAAGCGGCAGGGTCAAAACTCCTTCCCGATGATGAGAGCCTGCGATGACTGCCTTCGCCACTGCCGACCTGTGTGATGCCCACCCCGACAAGGTGAAGGTCTGCACCACGGCCTTCCGTAGCTTTGGCAAGATTACCGCCTTCTGTGGCCCGATCCGGACCCTCAGCGTTCTTGATGATAATGCGCTGGTGCGCTCTACCCTCGAAGGTCCCGGACGCGGCGCGGTGCTCGTGGTCAACGGTGGCAGCTCGCTCAAGCGCGCACTCGTGGGTGATAATCTGGCCAAACTGGCCATCGACAATGGCTGGGCGGGCATCATCGTCAACGCTGCCATCCGCGACAGCACCGTCATCGACACCATGGACGTGGGCGTAAAAGCCATCGGCACCTGCCCCCTCCGCTCGGACCGTGACGGCATCGGCGAGCAGGACATCCCGACCAGTTTCGGCGGCGTCATATTCCGTCCTGATGACTGGATTTATGCGGACGCGGACGGCGTCATTGTCTCCGCAGACCGACTGGTCTGAGCGCCGTTCCGAATTCGCCATGAGTCTTGAGGGTTCGGGGGTGATGCACTCGCCTCAAAAACCCTATATGACGCCCTGACATTATTTTTGCGGTGCGGCCCTCCGGCTGCGCTGCCCACCCGACACACCGAACAGTCCGACAGATCATGACCAGCCTGAAGCAGATACGTTCTACCTTCCTCGATTACTTCGGCAACGACGGCCACGAGAAGGTGCACTCCGCACCGCTGGTGCCGCAGAACGACCCGACCCTGCTTTTCGTCAACGCCGGCATGGTCCCGTTCAAGGACTACTTCACCGGTGCTGCCGTGCCGCCGTATCCGCGCGCCACTTCGTCGCAAAAGTGCGTCCGCGCCGGCGGCAAGCACAACGATCTGGACAACGTTGGCTACACCGCGCGTCACCACACCTTCTTTGAAATGCTGGGCAACTTCTCGTTCGGCGACTACTTCAAAGACCACGCCATCGAGAGCGCGTGGGGTCTGCTGACCAAGGAGTTCGGTCTGGACCCGCAAAAGCTGCTGGTCACGGTTTATCACACCGACGACGAAGCCTTTAACATCTGGAAGAAGGTGACGGGCTTCTCGGACGACAAGATCATCCGTATCCCGACCGCCGACAACTTCTGGGCCATGGGCGACAACGGTCCGTGCGGTCCGTGCACCGAAATCTTCTACGACCACGGCGAGCACATCTGGGGCGGCCCTCCGGGTTCGCCGGAAGAGGACGGCGACCGCTTCGTCGAGATCTGGAACAACGTCTTCATGCAGTTCGAGAAGGAGAACGACGAGATCGTTCGCGAACTGCCCAAGAAGTCGGTCGACACCGGCATGGGTCTGGAGCGTATCGCGGCTGTGCTGCAGGGCGTGCACTCCAACTATGAAGTCGATCTGTTCCGCCACCTGATCGCCGCTTCGGAAGACGCGACCAACACCAAGGCCGAAGGTGCGCTGCAAGCCAGCCACCGCGTAATCGCCGACCACCTGCGCTCGTCGTCGTTCCTGATCGCCGACGGTGTGACGCCGTCGAACGAAGGCCGTGGCTACGTCCTGCGCCGCATCATGCGCCGCGCCATGCGCCACGCCCACCTGCTGGGTGCGCAAGATCCGCTGATGCACCGTCTGGTTCCGGCACTGGTCACCGAGATGGGCGAAGCCTATCCGGAACTGGGCCGCGCACAGGCCTTCATCGAAGACACGATGAAGCAGGAAGAAATCCGTTTCCGCACCACCCTTGGTCGCGGCATGGGCCTGCTGGACGAAGCCACCAAGGACCTGTCCGAGGGCGGCATCATCTCGGGTCACACGGCCTTCACCCTGTATGACACCTACGGCTTCCCGCTCGACCTGACGCAGGACGAAGCACGCCGCCGTGGCCTGTCGGTCGACAATGACGGCTTCGAGGCCGAAATGGCCGAGCAGCGCCAACGCGGCAAGGCCAACTGGAAGGGCTCGGGCCAAACCGCCAATGCTGGCGAATGGCTGGCCATCCGTGACCAACTGGGTGCCACCACCTTCACCGGCTATGACAACACCGACGGCGAAGGTGCCGTGGTTGCCATCGTGGCCGAAGGCGCTCGCGTTGAAGCCGCTTCGGCTGGCGACATCGTCGAAGTCCTGTTCGACCAGACCCCCTTCTACGGCGAAGGCGGCGGCCAGAACGGCGACAAGGGCTCGGTAAAATGGGCTGGTGGCGAAGGCCGCGTTCTGGACGTGCAAAAGCACGCAGGCGGCGACCTGTACGCCCACCAGATCGAAGTCACCTCGGGCGAGTTGAAGATCGGCACCAAGGTCGAGTTGTACGTCAATGCCGATGAGCGCCTGACCACCCGTTCGAACCACTCGGGCGCACACCTGCTGCACACCGCGCTGAAGAACGTTCTGGGTGCCCACATCGCCCAGAAGGGCCAGATGGTCGACCACGAGCGTCTGCGCTTCGACTTCAGCCACAATGCGCCGGTGACCGACGAGGAAATCGCCCGCATCGAAGACGAGGTGAATGCGGTCATCCGCCAGAACGTGCCCGCCACGACCCAGTTGATGTCGCCTGAAGAGGCTATCGACGCCGGTGCTATCGCCCTGTTCGGCGAGAAGTACGGTGACGAAGTGCGCGTGCTGGCGCTCGGCAACTCGCTGACCGAAGCCGGCAAGGCCTATTCGGTCGAACTGTGCGGCGGGACCCACGTCGCCCGCACCGGCGACATTGCCCTGTTCAAGATCATCTCCGAAGGCGGCGTGGCCGCTGGCGTGCGTCGTATCGAGGCCCTGACCGGCGAAGCCGCCCGTCAGTACCTGCTGGAACAGGCCAACATCACCCGCTCGCTGGCGCAGAACTTCAAGGTTCAGCCGACCGACGTGGCACCGCGTGTTGAAAACCTACAGGCCTCGGTCAAGTCGCTCGAGAAGCAGGTTGCCGAACTGAAAAAGCAACTCGCCCTCGGCGGCGGCGGTGCCTCGGCCGCTCCGGAAGAGATCAACGGTGTGAAGGTGATCGCCCGCGTCCTTGACGGCGTGGACGGCAAGGGCCTGCGCGGCGTTGCCGAGGACTTCAAGAAGCAACTGGGCTCGGGCATCGTGGCTCTGGTCGGCGTGACCGATGGCAAGGCTGCCATCACCGTCACCCTGACACCGGACCTCGTCGGCAAGTACAACGCCGCCGACTTCGCCCGTGACGCCGTGATCGCCATGGGCGGCAAGGGCGCAGGCGGCAAGCCGGACTTCGCCCAAGGCGGCGCACCCGACGCCTCCAAAGCCGAAGAAGGCCTCGCAACCATCAAGGCCAAGATCTAAGCATCGGCTCCAAGCCTACAGAAAAGCCCGCCTCACCCGAGGCGGGCTTTTTTGTTTGGGCGACTTCGTCGCGCGCTATCGCTCGGCCCTCGGGGCCTCGCTGCATGAGCGCAGAGTTCACCTACTTCTTTTTGCCCTCAAGGAGCGAGCCACCGCGTGGCGAGCGTTAGGGCAAAAAGAAGCCCCGCCAGACACCGTCTGGCGGGGCTCACTCTTAGTCAAAAAGACTATTACTCACCAATGCCCGGCAGAGCCGCGCGCAGGTTTTCCGAGACCTTGTCCAAGAAACCTTCGGTGGTCAGCCAGCCTTGTTGGTCGCCGACCAGCAGGGCAAGGTCCTTGGTCATGAAGCCCGACTCGACGGTGTCGACGACGACCTTCTCGAGGGTTTCAGCGAACTGGGCCAGCTCGGCGTTGTTGTCCAGCTTAGCGCGGTGCTTGAAACCACGGGTCCAGGCGAAAATCGAAGCGATCGAGTTGGTCGAGGTCGCTTCACCCTTCTGGTGCTGACGGTAGTGACGGGTCACCGTGCCGTGGGCGGCTTCGGTTTCCATGACCTTGCCATCCGGGGTCATCAGGACCGAGGTCATCAGGCCCAGCGAGCCGAAGCCTTGGGCGACGACGTCCGACTGCACGTCACCGTCGTAGTTCTTACAAGCCCAGACGAAGCCACCCGACCACTTCATGGCGGCAGCCACCATGTCGTCGATCAGACGGTGTTCGTAGGTCAGACCGCGAGCCTTGAACTCTTCGGCGTAGTGAGCGTCGAACACTTCTTGGAAGATGTCCTTGAAGCGGCCGTCGTAGGCTTTCAGGATGGTGTTCTTGGTCGATAGGTAGACCGGATAGTTACGCTGCAGGCCATAAGCGAACGAAGCGTGAGCGAACTCACGGATCGACTCGTCTTGGTTGTACATGGCCATGGCCACGCCAGCAGCCGGAGCCTTGTAGACTTCGTGCTCGATGACTTCGCCGTTGTCGCCAACGAACTTGATCGACAGGGTGCCGGCACCCGGCATCAGGAAGTCGGTAGCCTTGTACTGGTCACCGAAGGCGTGACGGCCCACGACGATCGGCTGGGTCCAGCCCGGAACCAGACGCGGAACGTTCGAGCAGATGATCGGCTCGCGGAAGACAACGCCGCCGAGGATGTTGCGGATCGTGCCGTTCGGCGACTTCCACATCTTCTTCAGGCCGAATTCCTTCACGCGGGCTTCGTCCGGCGTGATGGTTGCGCACTTCACGCCAACGCCGTGCTTCTGGATAGCCTTGGCAGCGTCGATGGTGATCTGGTCGTCCGTAGCGTCACGGCTTTCCATACCCAGATCGTAGTAGTCCAGTTCCAGATCCAGATACGGGAAGACGAGCTTGTCCTTGATCATCTGCCAGATGATGCGGGTCATTTCGTCGCCGTCGATGTCCACGATGGGATTGGCGACCTTGATCTTGGCCATACTTCGCCTCTTGTTCTGAGAAAGGTTTACGTTGGGGGCGATATAGCCCCCCAGAGCGCCGACGCAAAGCAATAGGGCATAAGAATTTGGCGTTCCGCCAACCTGCCCCTAGGGTGGCGTTCCGGTTTATCGACGGGCCATCCCGAGGATTTCCCCCATGCTCACCGCGCGTATTCTTGCTATCGGGGTGGCGTCTGCCTCCCTCCTTACAGGATGTAACGAGGACGAGGCTGCGCCGACTTCGTCCCTGCCGATTACAACGGTGGCGGTCGCCGCAGAGAACGCCCGCGATACGGCGGGCGATACGTCTTCCGGTTTATCGAGTGAAACCAAAGCCTTCCGCGATTGGACGGCGATTTGCGACAACGTCAACAACTGCGCCGCCTACGGTCCCGGCGAGGATAATGGCGGCTTTGTCCTGGTAAAACTCGCAGCCGGTCCGGAGGCCAGACCTAGGGTCTATGCCGACAGTTGGGCCCTGCAATCGCCGACTGTGCCAACCCGACTCGACATCGATGGCCGGAACTATGCCGGCGTCTGGGGCGATCCGGATACCGATTTGAATGTTCTGACATTTGAGAATCCGTCAGACCAATTGCTAAGGGCGCTGGCCAATGGTCAGGCTCTGACCCTGTCGGCCAATGCCGAGCGGATTTCAGTATCGTTGACCGGCGCGGCCGCTGCGTTCTTGTGGATCGACGAGCGTCAAGGGCGCCTTGGCACCACCACAGCCTTGGTCCGCAAAGGCGATCGCCCCGCCAGCAGCGTGCCAGATGCACCGACGCCGCCGCGTATCCGCGTCGCTGCACCTGTGTCCCAAACGGATTTGCCCAAGACCCTGTCGCCACACGTCACGGCCCTGCCCCGCGCGCGCGAATGTGCATCTCTGTATGAGAACAAGTCATTTGGACGGGACGATTGGGCGGTTCACCGCCTCGGCACCGATACCCTACTGTGGGAACTGCCGTGCGGAGCCGGAGCCTATAATTTCTCGCAGGCCTATGTCCTGTCGGCCAATGACGGGTCCGGCGCGCGTGCGTTAGAGTTTCCCACGCCACGCGGCCCGCTAGACAGTCTGGTCAACAGCAGCTTTGATAGCCAGACCAATACGATCGGTGCCTTCGGCAAGGGCCGCGGTGTTGGCGATTGCGGCAGCATGGCATCATGGGCGTGGACGGGCCGCGAGTTTGCTTTGCTGTCGGAAGACAATATGAGCGACTGCCTCGGCATCCACTGGGATATTTGGCCCTCGACTTGGCGTACCGCTCAATAGGGCACCCGCAGTGGCACAAAGCGAGCCCGCTGGCGTTGTGGACAGAAGCATCCCGTTGCTTTTGACGTGATAACTAACCTCAGCCCATAGGTTTCATATGAAGATGTTGCTCCATGTGGCCACGATCATTGCCGCTGCCGCTCTGTTCATCATTAGCTATCCGCTCGATGCACATGCCCAAACGCAATGCCCTGTTGGCACCGCCGCAGGCTCCGCCACGTGCGGGCCTGACCCTTCCTCAGGTGGTTACGCACCGGCAGCGCCTAGCGGGCCGCCCCGTATTCGCGAGCGCGTGAGCGGAGTAGGCGGCTTTGCCATCAATACCGAGACCTTTGATATTTACGCATGGACCGGCCACAGCTATCGCGCCGAGGATGCGGGCTGGCAGGCGCTCGCGAAGTGCCAGCAGCCTGACTATAATCGCGAATTGAGCATGGCACCGCCGCCCAATCCAGATGCCAAGTGCGAGATCCTTTATTCCTGGCTGAACGGTTGCGCTTCGGTGGCGCGGGGTTCTGTTGAGGGGATCGATAACTATTACTTCGAGTACGGCCGCGATATGAGGGCGGCCCGCGCAGCGACCCTCAGCGCCTGTGAGGGCAAGGCCACGGGCTGCACGATCGTTCACGACGCGCGCTGTGCTTCGGCGACAAACCGTACACGCGAAGTGATAATGCTGGGCCGACAAGATTAAGGGCCGAAAGATTTCTCCCCTCGTCTTATAGGCTCTTAGCTGCGCAGGCGCTGTTCCAGCACGGCCAGCGGCATGGAGCCGCTGAGCAGCACCTTGTCGTGGAACTGGCGCAGGTCGAAGTCCGGCTTGGCTTCGGCTTCGGCACGCAGGCGAGCGATGACCGTGTGGCCGACCTTGTAGGCGCAGGCTTGGCCCGGCCAGACGGTGTAGCGGTTGATCTCGCTGTTGGCGGCGTCGCGCGGCTTGGCGCCTGAGGCGACCATGTATTCCACGGCGTCCTCGCGGCTCCACTGCTTGGCGTGCATGCCGGTGTCGACCACAAGACGCACAGCACGGAACAGATAGGACATCAGGAAGCCCGCACGGCCCAGGGGATAGCTGGCATAGGCGTTCATGTCATTGGCGGCCACCTGTTCGGCGTACAGCGCCCAGCCCTCGTTGAAGGCCGAGAAGCCACCTGCACGGCGCCATTGCGGCAACTCTCCCGCCTCGCGTTGCAGGGCAACCTGCAGGTGGTGACCCGGCGACGCCTCGTGATAGGTCAGGGTCGGCAGGGCAAAGCGCGGCCAGTTCCCGCTGTCACGCAGGTTGATGTAGTAGACACCCGGACGCGAACCATCCAGCGGCGGGCCTTGATAATAGCCACCCGGTGCGCCGGACTGGATCGATACCGGCACACGGCGCACCTCCACGTGGGTCTTGGGCAGGCGTCCGAAATACTGCGGCAGCATCGGATCGAGCTGTTTGATCTGGTCATTCAGCCATTGCAGCAGTTCGACCTTGCCCTCGTCGGTGTTCGGGAAGAGTTGGGCCGGATCCTTGTTCAGAGCATCGACGCGCTCGCCGACCGTGCCCTGGGTATACCCCTGAGATTTGAGCACTACGTCCAGTTCGGCGCTGATCTGGGCGACCTGTTCGCGTCCCATCTGGTGAATCTCGTCCGCCGTCAGGGTGGTGGTGGTGTTGGAGCGCAGGCCGTTGGCATAGAAGGCTTCGCCATCCGGCAGACGCCAAACACCTGCATCGTGAACCGCCTGCGGACGCAGGGCTTCCAGCTTGGCGATCTGGGCCGCCAGTGCGGGCTTAACCTCGGTGTCCAGAATGGCCTTGGCCCGGTCGGCATAGCCGGATAGGCCCAGCGCCGCTTCCTTGCGGGCGACCGTCTTGATCATCGACCAGTCACCCGCCGCCATATCGCGCAGGTTGCGGATTTGCGGGAGGGTGCGGTCGATGATGTAGTCCGGCGCGATCACACCCTTGGCGGCATCGAACTCGATCAGTTCATTCTCGCCGTGGATCGATTTGGCGAAATCGGACAGACGCGAAAGGAAGCCATCGGCCCCGTACTTGTCGTCAAAGCGATGCTGGTTCTCAAGGAAGTCCGGCGTCGAATAATAGGCACCCGACAGTTGAGCCACCACGTAGGGCGACGGACGCCCCGGACCCGATCCGTATTCAAAGCGTGCCGTTTCGGCCGCCGTTTCGCGACCGAAGGCGGCGATGGCGTAGTTCAACTGCCCCTGTTCGGAAAGTCCGCTTTGATCGAAGGTTTTAAGCTCGGCCCATTTGGCGGTGGCGCGGGCGCGGTCCTCGTCGCGCGCCGACAATCCTTCGTCGCTGAGCTTGCCGGACAGATGGGCCCACTCGCCCTTGTCCAGTCCAAGGCCCGTCGCCCGCTCGGGGCTTTCCAGAAGCTCGCTGTTGAACCAGCCGTCCAGCAAACTGTTCAGCCGGGCATCGGCATCGCTCAGAGCAGCGCGAGCCTGCGCCAGTGTTGGCGCGGCGGCAGCCACAGCGGCGGCTCCCATCAAAAGGCGGCGACGGTCGATCATCGATAACTCCCCTCGGGTACAGAACCGGCGTCGACAGCCCCTCGCCGTCGCACGCCCGTATTTTTAACGTTAGTGAAGCTTGAACCCGTCGCGCAAGAGACGACCGGATCAGTCTCAGCCCTGCCAATCGCGCAGTTCACGCTCCAGAACAGCCATCGGCACCGGCCCCAGAGCAAGGCCGAAGTCGTGATAGGCCTTGATGTCGAAGCGCGAACCTAATCGGGCCTCGGTCTCTTTGCGCATCTTGGCCCAGACGTTATGGCCCACCTTGTAGGCGCACGCCTGACCGGTCCAGACGCAGTAGCGCTCGACCTCGGTGGTGACGTTGGATTCCTGATCTCCCAGCACATCCACCATGTAGCGGATGGCCTGCTCACGGCTCCAGCGCTTGTGGTGCATGCCGGTGTCCACCACCAGCCTGGAGGCCCGGAACATCAGCGACTGCAGGTAGCCAATCTCGCCGAGCGGGTCGTCTTTATAGACCCCCATTTCATCCGCCAGTTGCTCGGCATAGAGGCCCCATCCCTCGAGGTTGGCCGAGAAGCCGATACCCTTGAACAGCAGGGGCAGATCATCTTGCTCCGTCCCCAGAGCAACCTGGAAGTGGTGCCCCGGAGAGGCCTCATGCCAAGTGAGCGTGCGAAGGGTGAATTTGGGCACCTCTGCCGTATCGCGCAGGTTGATATAGAAGGCCCCCGGACGCGAACCATCCAGTGCCGGCCCCATATAATACCCGCCGGGCGCGCCAACTTCGATTTCGGCGGGGATGCGGCGCACTTCCACCGGCGACTTGGGCAGACGTCCGAAATACTGCGGCAGCAGCGTGTTCATGTGCGCGATGTCGAGGTTCAGGTCATCGATGAGGCGCTTCTTGCCTTCAACTGTATTCGGATAGACCTGGCCTTCCATATCGGACAGGCTCGCGACCCTCTGGCCCACGCTGCCTTCAGTCTTGCCGATCTTGCGCAAGAGCGCATCGGCACGGGCCGTCAGTTCGGCGACCTGATCCAGTCCTACCTGATGGATTTCGTCCGCCGACATACCCGTGCTGGTGTAGTAACGCAGAGCATGGGCATAGAACTCATCGCCGCGCGGCTGTTTCCAGATTCCCGCATCGTGGGTCGTGCGGGGCAGCACGGCCTCGTATAGCTCGACCTGCTTTTGCAGCGCAGGATAAACCTTTTCCTTCAGGATTTCCGTCGCCCGCGCCGCCCATTCTCCGGCTAGCCCCTTAGCCGCTGCCCGGTCTGACAAGCTGCTCACGAGGGAATGGTTCTGCGGATCAACCTCGATCAGGTTTCGCAGCTGGGTCAGGGTCTTCTGGACGATAAAGTCAGGCGGGATGACGCCTTTTGCCTGATCCTGCGCGGTGATCTCGCGGTCGTGTTCCAGCTGAACCGCAAAGTCTTCGAGGCGCGACAGATAGGCCTCGGCATCGTCTGTCTGTTCAATGCGGTGCTGCGACCGCATGAAGTCCGGCACGAACTGATATGCGCCCGTCAGTTGGCTGATACGGTACGGGCTGGGATAGCCGCCGACGCCATAGCCCATATCGTCGATGGCTACCGTCGAAGCTCCAAAGAAGCTGACCCAGTCATATTGGGTACGCTCGACGCGGCTCAAAGCTTCGCGATCGATCTGGGCTAGCGTCTGCATCGCGGCCTTCATCTTGGCGCGCTGGACCGTCGCATAGGCGGGCGAGTTGTCACTCAGTTTAAAACGCGCGCCCGCCCTTTCGCCACGGTCGAGACCATAGGAAGTCAACACCGTTGGATCGCTCAGAAGAAAGTCATCCGTGATCTGCTGGATTAGCGCGTGAAACTGTGTCGATGCGGCACCGTCCAAGGCGCGCGCGTAGGACGCTCCCATCGGCACGACGGACATAGCCGCCCCGGCAACAAAGCTTTGAAGCAAACGACGACGATCCATACTCAACCCTCCCAGTGGCCACGGTTATGCGACACTAAGAACAACGGCCCCGCACGCAAGACGTACGGGGCCGTTTCGGGGATTAAGTTTGCGTCACGTGTCCGCGAGTTAAGCGGGCAGATGCTGCTTGATACACTCGCGGATACCGCGCTTCAGATCGCCCGAGGCGGCGGGCTCATAGTGGCCTTCAGCAGCCAGAACAGCGCGCACAGCCGCATCAAGGCCATTCGGAATAGCAGCGACGACCTTCACCTGCCCCTTTTCATGCAGGCAATAGCCCAGCTCGGTGCAGAGGGCGGCAAACATCGGCTCATAAGCGGTCAGATCGGTCATGATCGTCCTCTAGCACTCTCACCCAGGTTTCGACAGCCCGACCTTCAGCCCTTCAGGCGCGCGGCGTGGAAGGCCACGTGGTCAGCGATAAAGCTGGCCATAAAGAAGTAGGAGTGGTCATAGCCCGGCTGCATACGCAGGGTGATCGTCTGACCCGCCTTGTCAGCAGCGGCTTGCAGCAGTTCCGGCTTCAGCTGACCTTCGAGGAAGGTGTCGGCGTCGCCCTGATCGACGAGGATGTCGTCATAGTGCCCCTTGGCCGCCCCCGCTTCTATGAGCAGAACCGCATCATGCTTGGCCCATTCGGCGCGGTCTTCACCCAGATAGGCGGTGAAAGCCTTCTCGCCCCACGGGCAGCGGGTCGGCGAAGAGATCGGCGCAAATGCCGACACCGACTTGAACAGTTCGGGATACTTAAGCGCCAGCGTCAAAGCGCCGTGACCGCCCATGGAGTGGCCCGAAATGCCGCGCACGCCATTGGCCGGAAACTCCGTCTCGACCTGTTCGATCAGCTCTTTGGTGACGTAGGATTCCATCTTGAAATGGGGTGCCCAGGGAGCCTGGGTCGCATCGACATAAAAGCCCGCGCCTTGGCCCAGATCATAGGCTTCATCATCGGCGACACCCTCACCGCGCGGCGAGGTATCGGGGGCAACGATAATCACACCATGCTCGGCGGCGGCTTGGTACGCGCCTGCCTTAGTGGTGAAGTTGTCCTCGGTGCAGGTCAAGCCCGACAGCCAGTAGAGCACCGGAAACGGCCCTTCGCCCGCAGGCACAAAAACCGACAGGGCCATCGGCGTACCGGTGGTTTCGCTGTCATGCTTCAGATAGCTGAGCTTGCCGCCGTGGACAGTGTGGGTTTTGACGGTTTCCATAAATCACTCCGGTCAGTCAGGCCAGACGCGGGCCATGAACGCATCGTCCAGCAGGCCCTTGTCGCCAAAATATTGATACCAGTCTTTGGGGATCGGCGGGCGTTCGCTGATCAAGGGCTCGCCCCCGCCAAAAGCTTTGAAGCGCACACCCACAAGCACCGGACCACCGGTCACAGACGGCGCGGCCACGCCATTGGCCGCCACGGTCACGGCAGTGACCAGATCGGGCGACAGTTCGGGCTTGCTGCTGACAATCCATGTCTTGGCGCGGTTGCCCGGCTTGATCATCACCAGCAGCATGTTGGACGACCCCGCCTGACGCGGGGCGGCGTTCAACACGGCCTCTGCAGCGGCGGTCACCTGATCCATATAGGGGGTCAGGGACTTTTCATCGACGCGCTGTTTGACGATGTGGTCCGGCATATAGAGCCACACATCTTCCTTTTCCCACGCGCGGGCCGCGGCCTGTTCTTCCGGCGTCGGGCCCTTCATCTGCGGCGGGGTGCGATCGCAGGCGGCCAACGACAAATTCAGGGCCGCAATACCGGCGAAAAGGGCGGACTTCGATCTCATGTCGGCTCACAAGTCTTCAGGGGGATGAGGGCACTTACCATGTCCGCCCCACCCACCCTAGCGGACGTGTCGTCCTATTCCGGACGATACATGGCGCAGATCTTGTTGCCTGCGGGGTCGCGCAAGTAAGCGAGGCAGAGTTTGCCAAAGGGCGTTTCGCGAACGCCGGGGTCTTCTTCGATATGCACGCCGCCGTTCTCGATGCCCGCTTGGTGGAAGGCCCGCACAGCCTCTTCGTTCTCGGCGGCAAAACCGATGGTGCTGCCGTTGGCAAAGGTCGCCGGTTCGCCATTGATCGGCAGGGTGATGCCGAAGGTGCCGTTGCGGGTCATATACATCACGCGCGGAATGCCCGGAATTTTGCGACCCTTGTGATGGCCCAGCGCCCCCAGCACCGCGTCATAGAAAGTCTTGGACGCATCCAGATCAATCGCCCCCAGAATGACGTGCGAAATCATAAAAAACTCCCCTCGATATCATTATCGAGGGGAGCTTAGACTTAGTGAGTTGCTTTTGGCAACTATGTCTTAAAAGACGATGACCGAACGGATCGACTTGCCTTCGTGCATCAGGTCGAAAGCCTTGTTGATGTCTTCCAGACCGAAGGTGTGGGTGATCATCGGATCGATCTCGATCTTGCCGTCCATGTACCAGTCGACAATCTTCGGCGTGTCGGTACGGCCGCGCGCACCACCGAAGGCCGAACCGCGCCAGACGCGGCCGGTGACCAGTTGGAACGGACGGGTCGAGATTTCCTTGCCGGCTTCTGCGACGCCGATGATGATGCTTTCACCCCAACCACGGTGGCAGGATTCCAGCGCCTGACGCATGACGTCGGTGTTGCCGGTGCAATCGAAGGTATAGTCCGCACCGCCGTCGGTCAGACGGATGACCTCGGCCACGACGTCGGAAACGTTCTTCGGATTGATGAAATCCGTCATGCCGAAGCGACGGCCCCACTCTTCTTTATCGCCGTTCAGATCAACGCCGATGATCTTGTCAGCGCCAACCATCTTCAGGCCCTGAATGACGTTCAGGCCGATACCGCCCAGACCGAAGACCACGCAGTTCGAGCCCGGCTCGACCTTGGCGGTGTTGGTCACCGCGCCCACGCCCGTGGTCACGCCGCAGCCGATGTAGCAGGCCTTGTCGAAGGGCGCGTCCTTGCGGATTTTCGCCACGGCGATTTCGGGCATGACGGTGAAGTTCGAGAAGGTCGAGCAACCCATGTAGTGGTGGATGGTCTGGCCCTTATAGGAGAAGCGCGAGGTGCCATCCGGCATCAGGCCCTTGCCTTGCGTGCCACGGATCGAGGTGCACAGGTTGGTCTTGCGCGACAGGCACGACTTACACTGGCGGCATTCCGGCGTGTAGAGCGGGATCACGTGATCGCCGACTTCGAGGCTGGTCACGCCCGGGCCGACTTCGACCACAACGCCCGCGCCTTCGTGGCCGAGGATCGACGGGAACAGACCTTCCGAATCCAGGCCATCGAGGGTGTAGGCGTCGGTGTGGCAGACACCCGTGGCCTTGATCTCGATCAGGACTTCACCAAAGCGCGGACCTTCCAGATCGACTTCGACGATCTCCAGCGGCTTTTTGGCTTCGAACGCTACGGCGGCAAGAGATTTCATAATTGTTTGTGTCCTTTCAGGACGCCCTATGCTCGGCCCGCGGGGCCTCGCGACTTGAGGGCAAAAGTCCCAAGATGGTCTATCGTTGTGGACCTTTTTACGCTGCGTTTGGGTTCGCGCCTACCGGTAACAACCGCAAAACATTATTGCGTATTAGCAACAATCCTGCTGCAACATCCCCATGAGCAGGTGGGACGGCATCGACGAGTTTACGGCTGTGGCCGAGCAGGCCAGCTTTTCGGACGCGGCCAGACGGCTCGGGCTGTCGACCTCTGCGGTCAGTCGCGAGATTGCACGGCTGGAGGACCGGTTGCAGACCCGATTGCTGCACCGCACCACCCGCCGTGTAGAGCTGACCGATGCCGGGCGCGAGTTTTTGGCCCGTTGCCGCCGCTTGATCGACGAGCGCGACGAGGCTTTGGCCGCCATCCAGCCGGATGACCATGCCCCGCGCGGCCTGCTACGGATGACGTGTTCAGTTTCCTATGGCGAGCGGTTCATTGCCCCCGCCGTCAATGCCTTTGCGCGGCAATATCCCGAGCTTCGCATCGACCTCGATCTGGACAACCGCCTGCGGGATATGGTCGGCGAAGGCTATGATCTCGCCATCCGTTTCGGCCACCTGACAGACTCGCGCCTGATGGCACGGCGACTGACCTCGCGCTCGCTGATCCTGTGCGCCAGCCCCGATTACCTCAGCCGTCGCGGGGCACCGCGTGACCTGTCCGAGATTGCCAGCCACGACACCCTCAGCGGCTCGTCCCAGCAATGGCGTTTTACCGAGGGCGGGCGCGAAGTGACCCTGACCCCGCTCAGCCGCTGGCGCTGCAACTCTGGCACGGCGGTGCTGGACGCCGCAGTACAGGGTCTGGGCCTTTGCCAACTGCCCGACTTCTATGTGCGCGAGGCGTTGGCCAGCGGCCAGCTCGTTTCCCTTCTGGACGAACAGCGTCCTCCGGACGAAGGTGTCTGGGCCGTGCATCCACACCCGCGTCACGTTCCACCCAAGGTGCGGGCTATGATCGACTGGCTGCACGACCATCTGAGCCAACAGGGGACCTAAGACATGAACATCGTCGTCCTGACCGGAGCCGGAATATCTGCCGAGAGCGGCGTGCCGACCTTCCGCGCCAGTGACGGCCTGTGGGAGGGACACCGCGTCGAGGAAGTGGCCACGCCCGAAGGCTTCGCCGCCAACCCCGCGCTGGTGCAAGAGTTCTACAATCTGCGCCGCGCCTTCCTGTCAGAAGTCGAGCCGAACGCCGCCCATCTGGCATTGGCCGAACTGGCGGCGCGCTGGCAGGGCGACTTCACCCTCGTGACCCAGAATGTCGATGACCTGCATGACCGCGCCCATCAGCAGATCATGCCCGCAGCCGGCTTTTCCCTGATCCACATGCACGGTGAACTGCTCAAGGTACGCTTTACCCGCACCGGCAAGGTCATGGACTGGCACAGCGACCTGCAACCCTACCACCCGTCGCCGTTTGATCCGTCCGGCTATCTGCGCCCGCACATTGTCTGGTTTGGAGAGATACCGCTCGAAATGGCGCAGATCGAAAAAGCGCTGTCGGAGTGCGACCTGTTCCTGTCCATCGGCACGTCGGGCAACGTCTATCCCGCCGCCGGTTTTGTGCAGCTGGCCAGCATGGCGGGCGCACGGACGGTCGAGATCAATCTGGAGCCGACGGTCGGACAGAACCTTTTTTCGGAGCACCTGTATGGTCACGCGACGGAGGTCCTGCCGCCCTTCCTCGCTACCCTCTAGGGCCAAACAGGATAATGGCGGCCCCGATCAGGCACACTGCACCACCCAGCAGGTCCCAGCGATCAGGCGTGGTCTTTTCCACCACCCGCATCCACACCAGAGACGCGCAGATATAGACCCCGCCATAGGCCGCAAACGCCCGCCCTGCCGCCTCCGACGGCACGAGCGTCAAAAGCCACGCGAAAGCGATCAGACTGGCTACCCCGGGCACCAACCACAGAGGTGAGCGATCCAGTTTGAGCCAAGCCCAGAAGGCAAAGCAGCCTGCGATCTCGGCCACAGCCGCCAACGGATAGACGAGAGCCATCTTCATTGGACTTGTGAAGCACCCGCATCAGGACTGCACAAGCGTTTCATCCCGATACCCAAGGTGATTTGCCGTTTGCATCAAGCGAGTTCATTTTGCGATGCAACAAAGGCCCGCCCCCAGTTTCGTCTCCGGGCCCTGACGGATTTCTCATGACGACCGACGCCAACAACCCCCCTTCGCTGCCGACCACCAAGCCGTACGGCCGCATTATTGCCATGCCGGCCGACACCAACCCTGACGGTGATATCTTCGGCGGCTGGCTTCTGGCGCAGATGGACTTGCACGGTGCCACGCCTGCGTTCGAGCGGGCCGGTGGCCGCTGCGCCACCGTGGCGCTGGATGGCATGGTCTTCCACCAGCCGGTGACCATCGGTGACGAGGTGACCATCTACGCCCGCATCATCCATACGGGCCGGACCTCGATCCGCGTCCACGTCGAGGCCTGGAAGCGTGCTCGCGGTCAGGCCGAAAACGAGAGCGTCCGCGTGACCGAGGGCATCTTCACCTACGTCGCCATCGACGAAGACCGCAAGCCACGCCCCATCCCGGAAGTCTCGCCGCTGGGCTGATCGGCAGCACCTTTGTCCCAAATGTGATACTATGGTGCCAAGGTCGCGCTTTCCTTGACCTTGTCACCAGCAGACCCTACCTCCCGATCATGGCTATCCGACGCATTCTGACCATCGACATTCCGGCCGATCTGGCCATCCTCAAGACCGTTGCCGAACCGGTCGCCAGCGTGACGGACGAAACCCGTGCGCTGATGGATGACATGCTGGAAACCATGTACGACGCCCCCGGTATCGGCCTGGCCGCGCCGCAAATCGGCGTGCTGGAACGCGTGGTGGTCATGGACCTCGGCGACAAGGCAGTCCCTGAAGGTCTGGAAGGCGAAGAGGCCGAAAAGGCTTCGCGCAATCCGCGCTATTTCGTGAATCCGGAAATCCTGTGGGCGTCCGAGGAAACCCTGCCTTACGAAGAAGGCTGCCTGTCGATCCCGTCCTATTATGACGCCGTCGAGCGTCCGGCCCGCGTTCGCGTGTCGTACCTGAATTATCAGGGCGAAAAGATCGAGGAAGAGATCGACGGCCTTTATGCGGTTTGCTTCCAACATGAACTGGACCACCTGAATGGCGTTCTGTTCATCGATCACCTGTCGCGCCTGCGCCGCGACCGTGCTGTGACCAAGGTCAAGAAACACCAGAGGATGGCTGCCTAATGTCCCGTCGCCAACGCCGTGAAGTCCAGTCCCGTCGCCCGATGACCCGCGCCGCCAAGGTTGGCGTGGCTTCGGCTGCGACCATCGTGGGCGTCGCCGCCATCGGCGTCATTGCCGGCCTGCTGCTGGATCGTCTGCTCGATTTCGACGACGCTCTGGACGCGGGCGGTGCATGGGATCTGGACGGTTCCACCCACACCCGCTGGCAGTAAGTTCACGCATCCTATAAAGGCGGGGTCCGCCCGCGTTGACACCCTGACCTGAGCTTTCGCGGGCCAAGGAGTCACTATGCGCCTCGCCTTTATGGGAACCCCCGAATTTGCCGTGCCGTCGCTGGCCGAGCTGATTGCCGCCGGTCACGAGATCGTCGCGGTCTATTCCCAGCCGCCACGCCCCAAGGGCCGCGGCCAAAAGCTGACCCCTTCGCCCGTCCATGCTTTTGCAGAGTCGATGGGCTTGCCGGTCTTCACGCCGGAATCCATGAAATCAGATGAGGCTATTGCCCAGTTCCAGTCGCTGGATCTGGATGCCGCCATCGTCGTGGCCTATGGCCAGATCCTGAAAACCGAAGTGCTGGAAGCGCCTGAACTGGGCTGCTTCAACCTTCACGGCTCGATGCTGCCGCGTTGGCGCGGTGCCGCACCGATCCAACGCGCGATCATGGCAGGCGACAAACAGACCGCCGTGCAGGTCATGCGTATGAGCGAAGGTCTGGACGAGGGTGCGATCATCCTGTCCGAAGTGCTCGACATCTATCCGACCGACACCGCAGCTTCGCTGTCCGAGCGTATGAGCCACACGGGTGCGGCCCTGTGGTCGCGTGCGCTGGCGGCTATCGAGCGCGGTGGCGCACAGGAAGTCGAACAAGTCGGCGAAGTCACCTACGCCAAGAAGATCACCCCCGCAGAGGGCCGCATTGACTGGAGCCGCCCTGCGTCGGAAGTCGACTGCCACATCCGCGGCCTGTCGCCGTTCCCCGGTGCATGGTTCGAGGTCGAGCATGAGGGCGAGCCTGTTCGTATCAAGGCGCTTCTGTCGGAAGTGGTCGACGGTGCAGGCAAGGCTGGCGAACTGCTGGATCAAGACCTGACTATCGCTTGCGGTGAGGGTGCCGTTCGCCTGATCCGTGCCCAGCGTGCGGGCAAGGCCCAGCAATCAGGGGTCGAACTGCTCAACGGCTTCAAGATCGCCACCGGCACGGTCTTCGCTTAAAAATGCCCCGCTACCGCTTTACGGTCGAATACGACGGCGCGGCCTATAACGGCTTTCAGGCGCAGAAGGACCAACCAACGGTTCAGGGCGCGCTGGAGGCTGCCATCAAGGCCTTCAGCGGTCAGGATGTGCGTATCGCTGCGGCTGGCCGTACCGACACGGGCGTGCATGCCACGGGACAGACCTGCCACGTTGATTTGGACAAGGACTGGCCGGCCCGCACCGTCATGAATGCTATGAACGCCCACATGCTGGACGAACGGGTGTCGGTGCTGGACTGCGTGCCCGTCAGCGACGAATGGCATGCGCGGTTTACCGCCAATGGCCGCAAATACCTGTATCGCATCCTCAACCGTCCGGGCCGCCCTGCCATCGAGCAGGGCCATGTCTGGCACGTCAAAAAGCTGCTGGATGCCGAGTCGATGAACGCGGCCGCCCAATACCTGTTGGGCCAGCACGACTTCACCACCTTCCGCGATGCCCAATGTCAGGCGCAAAGCCCGATCAAGACCATGGACATCGCCCGCGTGACCCGCGTCGGCAACGAGGTTCATCTGGTGTTCGAGGCCCGCAGCTTCCTGCACCGTCAGGTGCGATCCATGACGGGCTCGCTGGCCGAGGTGGGCCTAGGCCGCTGGACGCCAGAACAGTTCAAGGCCGCCCTCGATGCCGCTGACCGCACGCGATGTGGAGCAGTGGCACCGTCGGACGGCCTCTATCTGACCGGCGTCACCTACGACACCGAAGCGTAATTATTTCTTCAGCAGCCTACCGAGGATGCTGCCGAGGCCACCGCCTGCGCCACCACCAGCACCTCCCAGCAGACCCCCAAGGATGTCGCCCATGTCCACGCCCTGTTTCGGGTTGGCGGCATCACCGTCCGGCGTCAGCTTGTCGATGATGATCGGCAGGGCCATGGCCAGCACGCTGGCGGCCTGAGCGGGCGAGACGCCAAGTTTTAGCGCAAACTGCCCGATCGGTCCCGAACCCACAATGCCTTCAAGCTGGCTGGCCGAGATCGGAAGGTTGTTCCCGCCGCCCAGCCAGGACTTGGCAATGTCGCCCAGCCCGCCCGCGCTAAACTTTTGGGTCAGGCCCTGAACGCCACCCTGAGACTGGATCAATTCCTGCACGCCGCCGATGGCATCGGCGCCGCCCGGAAGGCTACCCTTGCCCATCAGTTCATCCAGAAAGCTCATGGCAACCTCCACATTCTGTGCCGTTTGACCGGCTAAGCTGGCATTAGCTGTGGATTTTTCTATCCGCATAAATGCAAACCTCTGTGACGGGTTTCGCGCATTTCCGCACCGGCGCAAACCCCCGCCCTTACGCGGTTGCAGCATGATGCAATACAGCCAAGGTTAACTGCTGATTAACCTTTTAAACCCACTGTCCGGCATTGGATTTTCCGTTGCACTTTGAAACATTGCTTCAAAGTCACGAAAAGTTCGGCTACGACTTCGCTACCAACAGAACAACAGACAGGAGCACGCCAGTTGATGAAACGGCTCACTGCTGCCACGCTAGCGGCTGCACTCGGAATTTTTGCCATTAATCCGGCCCCTGCCCAAGCAGGTGATCCTTACTGGCAATGCGTCACCTTCGCCCGGATGTTCTCCGGTATTCAAATTTTCGGTGATGCCTGGACCTGGTGGCGCCAAGCTGTCGACCGCTTCCGTACAGGTAACGCACCAGAGACCGGTTCGGTTCTCGTGTTCCAACCACATGGTCGCATGCAGTCCGGTCACGTTGCTGTTGTTTCCGATGTTCTGACCGATCGCGTTATCCGCGTCACCCACGCCAACTGGGGCGGTAGCCGCGGTAAGGTCGAAGAGAATGTCACCGTCGTCGACGTCTCTTCCGAAGGAAACTGGAGCCGCGTGAAGGTCTGGTACAACCCTAGCAATGCTCTGGGCACCACCATCTACCCGACCTACGGTTTCGTTTATAACGGCGCACGCAACGCTTTGAACGAGGGCCGCCAGCTGGCCCAGAACGCTTCGCAGAGCAACAACACCAACTAAGTCTCCAGACTTGGTGAAATCAGCCCCGGCTTCGGTCGGGGCTTTTTCAATTGGCGCTATCGTCTGGCCAGTCGCTGCGGATCAGGCGATAAATCTGCCATGACAGAGTCATCTGAAAGTATCCGCAGCCATTCCATCGAGAATGCGCGCCATGAGCCGCAGGGCATCACCTATGCAGGCTATCTCTCGCTCGACGCGCTGCTGAACGCGCAAAACCCCCGCTCGGACCAGCATGACGAGATGCTGTTCGTCATCATCCACCAGACAAAGGAACTGTGGCTCAAGCAGATCCTGCACGAGGTGGCACTTGCGCAGAGCCTGATCCGCGCCGGCAATCTGGTGCCAGCCTATAAGTCACTGGCGCGCGTCAGCCGCATCCAGTCGGTCATGACCCAGAGCTGGGACATCCTCGCTACCATGACGCCGGCTGACTACCTGCGCTTCCGTGGTGATCTCGGTAGCTCGTCGGGCTTCCAGAGCGACCAGTTCCGCCGTCTGGAGACGATGCTGGGCCTTAAGGACCCACGCTTCCTGCGCTTCCATGTGGAACGGTCCGAAGCCCATGCCGCTTTGGTGGCCGCAATCGAGGCACCGAGCCTCTATGACGATGCCCTGCGCCAGCTGTCGCTCGCAGGCGTGCCTGTGCCGGAAGAGGTTCTGAACCGCGACGTCTCGCAAAGCTACGAGCCGCACGAGGGCGTCGAAGCCGCGTGGCTGGAGGTCTATCGCAATACCGAGAAGTGGTGGCCCCTGTACCAACTGGCCGAAAAGCTGGTCGATCTGGACGATGCCCTTCTGACCTGGCGACACAAGCATGTCGTCACGGTGGAACGCATCATCGGCCGCCGTCAGGGGACCGGCGGGACCGACGGGGTCGGCTATCTGGTCGAGACATTAAAACGCCGCTGTTTCCCGGAACTTTGGTCTTTGCGTACCAAGCTCTGACGGGCAACCATTAGGCCCGCCCAAGAGTTCTCATCAGCCGAGTAACGCTAGCGGAGTGTGCCCATGAGTGCGAATGACCACGACGTCAAAGTCCTGAATGGACTGATCGAGGCCCTGATCGACTGCGCCGACGGCTATGCAGACGCTGCCACCAACTCTGACGAGCCACGCTATGGCCAATGGTTCGACAGGCGCGCTTCGCAGTATCTTGCCCTTGCAGAGACCCTCAAGGGCGAGGTTCGCGCCCGTGGTGGCTCGCCCGAGGACAATGGCTCTATTCTGGCCAAGGCTTCGCGCGCTTTCAGTGGCTTTAAACAGGCAGTGTTGGGCCAGAAGGGCACCATCTACCAACTGATCCAGTCGTCTGAAGAACAGGTCCGCGCGCGCTTTGAACGCGCCGCTGGCGACACCCAGTTATCGGCTACCACGCGCGACATCGTGCGACGCGGACTGGAGCAGTTGCCGCTCAGCGAGGCGGATCTGGCGGCCCTGACGGCGGATGTCGGCCACTCTTGAGGCAATAAAAAACCCCGGCGGTTTCGCCGGGGTTTTTCATATCTAGCCCAGGGCTAAACTTAAGCTTCGGTCGAGCCTTCGCCGGTGGTCGGAACGACGACCTTACGAGCGGTTTGACGCTCGGCGATACGTGCCGACTTACCGCGACGGTCGCGCAGGTAGTACAGCTTGGCGCGACGGACGACGCCGCGACGCTTGACTTCGATCGAGTCAACGTTCGGGGACAGGATCGGGAAGCGACGTTCCACACCTTCACCGAACGAAATCTTGCGGACCGTGAAGGTCTCGTTGATGCCGCCGCCGTCACGGGCGATGCAGACGCCTTCGAAGGCCTGGATGCGCTCGCGCTCACCTTCCTTAATGCGGACGTTCACGCGCAGGGTGTCACCCGGCTGGAAGTCAGGAATGGTCTTGCCTTCGAGCAGGCGGGCTTTTTCTTCAGCTGCGAGCTGTTGAACGATGTTCATAGTCTATCTCCGGAGCTTATTTGCTCTTTACCTGTAAGTTGGCGAGATACTGCTCCCAGAGGTCTGGGCGCCGTTCCCGCGTAGTCAATTCCCGCTGTTCCTGCCGCCACTTTGCGATCTTTTTATGATCGCCCGACAGCAAGACCTCGGGAATGTCGTGGCCCTCGAACGTCCGCGGTCGCGTGTACTGCGGATGCTCTAACAGGTTGTCTTCGAAGCTCTCGGACGACAGGCTTTCCGCCGCACCCAAGACCCCCGGAACCAACCGGACGCACGCCTCGATCGCCACCATTGCCGCCGCCTCGCCACCGGCGAGGACCGCGTTTCCGACGGAGACCTCCTCGAACCCGCGCGCATCAAGTACCCGCTGGTCCACCCCCTCGAAACGGCCGCACAGCACGACGATACCGTCGGCTTTCGCCCATTCCTTCACTCGCGCCTGCGTCAGGGGCCGACCGCGTGCGCTCATGTACAAAAGCGGCCGAGGGGGACCTTGCAGGCTATCGAGAGCCCGCGCCACCACGTCCGCTTTGAGTACCTGACCCGGACCGCCACCCGCAGGGGTGTCATCCAGGAAGCCGCGCTTATCCTCGGAAAACGCTCGAATGTCCAGCGTTTCCAGATTCCACAGCCCCTTCTCGCGCCACGCCGTACCGATCAGCGAAACGCCGAGCGGACCGGGAAAAGCCTCGGGGAACATGGTCAGGACGGTTGCGGTAAAAGCCATGGCGCGCCCTTTACCCTCCACACCCCCAAAAAGCGAGGGGCGGAAGGTCTGAACCTTCCGCCCCTGGCCGTCTAATAAGTCGTCGATATTACAGGGCGGGCTGGCCGCCACCGTGTGCAATCCACGCATCGACCTGTTCTTCCAGTACCTGAAGCGGCACGGCACCGGAGCCCAGCACCACGGTGTGGAAGTCACGGATGTCGAACTTGTCGCCCAGTGCCGCCTGCGCCTTGCGACGAAGCTCGAAGATCTTCAGTTCGCCGATCTTGTAGCTGGTCGCCTGACCCGGGTTGGTGATGTAGCGCTCGACTTCCTTCTGGATATCACGTTCCGACAGCAGCGAGTTCTGGCGGAAATAGTCCATCGCCTGCTCACGGCTCCAGCGTTTGGCGTGCAGGCCGGTGTCCAGCACCAGACGCACAGCGCGCCACAACTCGGTCGAGAGGCGGCCAAAGTCCGAGTACGGGTCTTGGTAGAAGCCCATCTCCTTGCCCAGTTGCTCGGAGTACAGGCCCCAGCCTTCGGAATAGACGCCGTATCCGCCGAAGCGACGGAAGGACGGCACGCCCTCCATTTCCTGAGCATAGGCGATCTGGAAGTGGTGACCCGGGGCACCTTCGTGCAGGCTGATGCCTTCAACCTGCGGCTTCAGAACCTGCGTCATGTCCGACAGGTTCATATAGTAGATGCCCGGACGCGAGCCGTCCGGTGCCGGACGGTTGTAGAAGGCGATGGAGGCGGTCGCTTCGCGGAACGGTTCAACCGCGCGCACTTCCAGCTTGGCTTTCGGCAGGATGGAGAACCACTGCGGCGCGATTTCCATCACGCGGTTCACATAGCCACGCGCGTCGGTCAGGAAGGCTTCCTTGCCCTCGGGCGTGTTCGGGTACTGGAACTGCGGGTCGGTTTTGATGAAGGTGAAGAACTCTTGCAGGGAGCCGGTAAAGCCGACCTGCTCTTTGATCTTCTCCATATCCTTCTGGATGCGGGCGACCTCGGCCAGACCGATGTTGTGGATTTCATCGGCCGTAAGGGTGGTGGTGGTCGAGAGTTGCAGGCGCGCGTTGTAATAAGCCTCGCCGTCGGGCAGACGCCACACACCGTCATTGCTGTCGGCCTTGGCCTGAGCTTCGCCCAGCGCGACCAGAACGGTCTCGAAACCGCGCTTGTAAGGGCCCGTCAGAGCCTCGCGTGCCGAAGCCAGCAGCCGGTCCTTGGTGGCCTGATCGGTCGAGAGGGCGTTCACCTTCTTCTGGAAGTCGGCCCAAACCGGGTTCTCTGCCCCCCCGTCAAACGGTGCGCCGGCGATCACGGCGCGGGTGTTGGCGAACGACGGCTCGAACACGAAGATCGGCGAGACAATGCCCTTGGCGGTGCGCTCGCGCAGGGTCGATGCCACCTGCCCCATATAGCGTTCGGTATCCGCCAGACGGGCCACATAGGCCTCGGCATCGGACACATTATCCACGCGGTGGTTGTTGATCATAAAGACCGGCAGGCCCGTGGTCGGGTTTCCGTTGGCCGCGAACTGATAGCCCCAGTCGCGCCATTGGTCAGACAGACGGCCCTGTTGAACCTGATATTCAAACAGACGCACCGACAGTTGGTTCTGGGGCGAAAGTTTGGAGACGTCGAACGACGACTTCAGCTCGGCCAGTTGGGCCTCGGCCATGGCCATGCTGCGAGCCTGGGCCTCGGGGGAGTTGTCGTCCAACTTGTCATAGTCGGTCTTCATACCCATCGAGGTCATGCCCTGCGGGCTGAGCGCCAGACGCGCCTGATAGGCCGCCTCGAACCACGCCGCCAGCCGCGCGTCCTCGCTCTGGGCCGGTGCCGTCGCAGCGGCTGGCGCGTTTTGCGCGACCGCGGCACCCGCAACACCACACAGGGCCAGTGCGGCCACCGAAGAAATCAGAATACGGCGCATCAGCGCTCCCCTCGTTACAAAACTCCGGAGAGCACAGTTTCAGCAAAGCGTTGGCGTTACAAGATTACGCCGAGTTGAAATGAACGTCAGGATGACGCCACCGCGCCCTTCCCTTACCCACCGCGCAGCTGGGTGATGGTTTTGGCGGGCGAGATTTGTTCGGCATCCGTCACCAGATGCACCAGCGCTGGCTGTCCCTTCGCCGCAGCCTCGCGCGCCTTGGCGAAGGCTGCGGGGAAGTCGCCCGTACCCGTCACCCGAATACCGAACGCCCCAAAGGCCTCGGCATATTTAACGAAGTCGGGGTTCTTGAGATCGGTCGCGATCACGCGGCCCGGATAATGGCCTTCCTGATGCATACGGATGGTGCCGAAGGTGCCGTTGTCCACGACCACAACGATAGCCCCGATGTCGTATTGAGCGGCCGTGGCCATTTCATTGGCGCTCATCATGAAGTCACCATCGCCCGCGATGCAGACCACTTCGCGATGTGGAGCCGTCGCCTTGGCTGACAGGGCCGCCGGATAGCCATAGCCCATAGCCCCCGAGGTTGGAGCCAACTGGGTCCCGCGCGCCTGATGGCGGTGGAAGCGATGCAGCCACGCGGCGAAATTGCCCGCGCCGTTGGTCAGGATCGCATCCTTGGGCAATACCTCGCCAAGGTGGGCGATCACTTCACTCATGTTAACAGCGCCGACCGTTTCAATCGGCGTGGAGAAGGCGAGGAATTCTTCGTGAGCGGCCTTGGCCTGATCGTGCCACAGACGATCCGGCTCGATCTGCGACAGCGCTAGCGCGGCCAGGCTGTTGTCCGCCGTGGCGGACAGCAGAGGTGCCCAGACGCGGCCCAGCTCCTCTACGCCCGGATGCAGATGGATCAGGGTCTGCGCCGTGAGGCTGCGGTCCAGCAGGGTGTAGCCTTGCGTCGGGTTTTCACCCAGACGCGCACCGATGGCGATGATCAGGTCCGCATCCTTGACCCGCGCAATCAGCTTGGGGTTCGGCCCAAGGCCCAGATCACCCGCATAGCAGGGGTGGAGATTGCTGATCAGATCCTTGCGGCGGAACGACAGCGCCAGCGGAAGACCCAAACGCTCGGCCCAGCCCGCGATGGACGTGGTCGCCTCTTCGCTCCAGCCCGAACCACCCAGCACCAGCAGCGGGCGCTCTGCCGCTTTCAGCTTGTCCGCGACCTGAGCGACGAACGCGGGATCAAGCGCCGCACGCGCCGGAACAACAGGGCGCACCGGAGCCGGACCACCGTCCTCGTGCAAAAGGTTTTCGGGAAGCGCGACGACCACCGGCCCCATGCGCCCCTGAAGTGCGGTGGAAAATGCCCGCTCGACCACTTCAACCGTGCGCTCGGGGCTTTCCAGTTCGGTCGCCCATTTGGCAAGACCACCAAACACCTCGCGGTAGTCGACCTCCTGAAACGCGCCGCGCCCGCGGTCCGACAGAGCAATCTGGCCCACAAACATAATGAGGGGCGTCGAGTCCTGATGGGCCGTATGGATGCCGATAGACGCATGGGTCGCTCCCGGACCGCGCGTCACCATGCAGACACCAGGCTTGCCCGTCAGCTTGCCATAGGCCTCGGCCATGTTAGCGGCACCGGCTTCGTGGCGGCAGACGATGACCGCAATCTTGTCGAGTACATCGGACAGTGCATCCAGCACGGCCAGATAGCTTTCACCCGGTACGCAGAACACCTTGTCCACGCCGTTGGCAACGAGAGTTTCGACCAGTCGACGGGCGCATGACACAGGGGTTGCAGTCATCGGATATCCGTTTGAAAACAGCTTATAGCTCGGGTCGTGATGACCGGCTGGATAGTTCCGATCTTTCTATATTGGGCGAACGCCGGTTGTCACCCGAACTTTCCCATCATTCGTTTCAAACGAGGCAAAACATGCGTAAATTCATTGCGTTGGGCGCAATCGCCATCGCCCTGACCACTGCTGCGTGCAACACCATTGCGGGCGTTGGTCGCGACGTTCAGGCTGCTGGTCGTGCGGTTACCAACTCGTCGGATTCGGCCCGCCGCTAAGGGCTATTCGACGCGGCCGGATTCGGAGGCACGCTCCAGCGCCTCTACAGTTGCGGCACAGCCCTGCAAGGTCTCGTCGCCAACCTTCACCATGGCGGCCAGCGGATAGATGCGATCGCTCATCCCGTCTGAACAATCCGTGCCGGTCAGGGTCACAACCAGTGGCTTCTGATCCGGCAGGGTGGTTTCCCAAACAGCCAGATTGCCGGTTACCTTGGGCGTAGCTCCGGCCCCCGACACAGGCGTACCGTCCATACGGGCGAAGGTGATCGAAGTCTGATCGATATCGACATGCCAGAACGGTTCGTTGCCAAGCGCACGGATGGGGCCGTTAAGCGAGAGTTCGCCGATTTTCAGTGGGACAGCGGCCGCATTGGCTTCCGGGGCATTATTCGGCCCTTCGGCAGTCGGCTTGCACGCCGCCAGTGCCAGACCCAGGGTCGCGATTGCCAAAACTGTGCGCATAGCGCCTCTCCCGTTCACAGGTGGTGCAACAGTGACGATGCCCCGCTCATCGGCACCATACATCTTCACCCGAATGTATCGCACCGTCCTGTTTCTGAATGCAAAATGGCCGGTCCCTGTTCCAGAGACCGGCCATCCGATATTTTAGCGCAAAGACAGAAGACTTACTTCTGGACCCACTGCCCTTGGGCGTTGCGGTACCACTGGCCCGAGGAAATACGCGGCAGAAGCTGCGTCTCGAACATGCGGGTAGCAGCCACCTCGACCGTGGTGCCAGCCTCGGCAGCACCGCGTGAGTACACTTGGCGGCGACCGCTGTTGACGGCCTCTACGGCTGCGCGGGTATCCGGCTCGACCGAAGTGCGAATGCCCAGATAGCCATCAGCTTGCTCACCGACCTTGCCCTCGGCCTTGGCAGCATCGACCAGAGCTTTCTGGCCAGCGGTCTGCGCCATTACGCCACCGGCAACGCCCAATGCGGCAGCTGCAGCGACAGCGATGAAAAGTTTGCGGTAGGCCATTATTCTATGCCTCCTATTAGAACAGGTTCGGGTTTTGCTGGAGCAGCTTCTGCAGCTCGGCATCCAGCTTGATGTGAATGTTCGCATTGAGATTGGCGTTGATCTCGAGCGGCTTGTCAAAAGCAACCTTCACCGTTGGCGAGCATGCGGCAACACCGGCCACCGCCCCTGAAAGGGCGAGGATGGTGAACTGACGTTTGTCCAACATTTCGTAGTCTCCGGTTTGTCCGTGCGCGTGCGGTGATAGGGCCACTTTACGCCTGAATGGCTGGTGAATGAAATCGCCAGCGTGTCTATGGGGTTCCCTCGGGCGGTGACACCGTCACGACCGGAGGTGCAGAGGTCTGCTGGTCCTCGAAGCGCCGCCTCATGACGTTGAAGATTTCGGTCGCCAGCTCATTGGCGTTCCAGCTGGTGTTCAACCGCAGAATGACGGGCGTACCGGACGGAAGATCGAGTCGCTTTTTGGTAAGATCGCCACGCAGGAGATCGATGATAGAGAGCCTCAGGTCCTGCTGCACCTCTGGATCGTGCCGCCCGTCGATCACGAAGTTCAATCCCAGACGCCCCCCCGGCAAGGATTGGACATGAGCCGTCAAACTGTCGATCGCGAGATTTTCCAGCGCCTGATAGGCGAGGTCCTGCACGGTGTTCGGCGGCAGATCGACCGTAGCGCCGGCATCGACATTCCCCTCGGCATTGCTGGACATGCCCGTCAGGACCTCGGGGTCGATTTCCAGACGCCCGGCGGCGGAGGTCAGCTCGCCACCCTCGATCTGCCAACCCAGCTTGTCATTGTATCGGAAGCCGAGATCTCCCGTCAGTGCCGCATCGAAGAACGCCTTGTCACGCAGGTTCGCTGCGGCCAGCAGGTCGTTCACCTGAAGGTTTTCCAGATGCATGACGCCGGTCACGTCCTGTCCGCGGGCAAACGGGATAACCACCGAACTAGCGCGCACACGGCCACCGCCAATCGAAACCGCCGCCTCGCTCAGCACCAAGGCGCGGTCGCGCGTACGCGCCCGCAAGTTCAGGTTCTCGACAGGCAGGAAGGCATCCAGCCTGCGTGCGGTGAACACCGCATCCTCGGCCATGGTCATGTTCAAAAGATCGGTGAAAGCCACCTGTCCGGACAGATCCGATACCTGCCCCATAGGGGTGTCAAAGGTCATGCCTTCGACATACAACTTGCCGTCGCTTGTGGCCCCTTGCGGGTTCCACCGGAACTGTCCCGATAGATTGATACGGCCCGTCGCGGGACTGCCGACAAAATCCGAGAGCATAGGGCTGAGGCTGGTGGGTTGCAGACCACCCGCGGTGAAGTCCAATGGCCCGGTATGGACTCTCAAGCCGCCTTCGCCGGAGGCCACGCGGTGGTCCAGCACAAGGTCTGCGACGTGATACCCCTCGCGGCTCAGCGCCAGATTCCCACTCCAGATGCCATTGGCCAGTACGACCTCACCCTTGGCCAGCGCGGGATTGAATCGGGCCTGTGCGTCGCTATCGGCCACAATGTCGGCCAGCGTTGCTTCGATGCCGGTAAGGCGTAGCGTGGTCTGTCCCTGACGGCCGGCTACAACAAGGCGGCCTCGTCCGTTGTCCAAATCAATACCGGCAAAGGGTGCGGCCAGCTGCGTTTGCTGCAGGCGACCCGCCAGTTGCCATTGCCCCTGACGCATCGTGAACAGCGGCTGGCCTGCTGCGCAGAGTTGGCCCTGAATACGCTTCAGATCGTTCTCGCCAATATCGACCGACGCAGCGCGGATATCGGCGCAGCCATCGGCGGTATAGTCGGTGGTGCCATTGCGCACCCGAAGACGTCCGGCGGTTTTCAGAGCGATGCCGCTGACAGGATCAAAGTCCAGCGCGCCGTCCCCCCTGAGACGGGCGCTAAAGCCGCCATCAGCCATCTGCCATTGGCTGACATCGACATTGAGCTTCGGGAAACCCTCGCCCTCCAGCGTCAGGCGCGCCGAACCGTGCGGTGCCACGCCCGCCAGTTGCAGCAGAGGCCCGTCCTTGGGCTGGAACGTCAGTCGCGCACCATTGGCCGAAACAACCTGTGCGGGGGCGGTCAGTTGCAGCGCGTTCCCGCGATTAGTCTGGGCAAATGTCAGGTTCGGGGCGGAGAAGCGGAAGTTGCGAGCAGCCTGTTTCAGGCGCGCCATCTGCGGCGCATCCTCTCGCGTGACATCACCCAGCCCCATGAACTGGCCGTTGGCCGCCAACCCACCTTGAAGCGCGACTCGGGTTGCCAATCCGCGCACTGCGTCCAGACGGAACTGGCCCCGCACGTCCCGAAGTTTCAGGTCACCGGAATCCAGCGTCTGCGCGGCCAGTGTCAGCGGTCCTTGCGCTTCGAACAGCTTGCCATCGCCGCCAGCCAGAAGACGTCCGGACGAAAGGTCGGCCTGACGCACCACCGTCTGCCCGCTACGCAGGCTGGCTGCTCGCAGGCGTGTCGGACCTTCGAGACGCCAGTTCAGGCGGCTATCGTTCTGACCCGGCTGTCCGCGCGAAAAGGCACCGGCCACACTGTCGGCGATGAGCGTCGCAGCCGTCAGCTGTTGGTCCCCGCTCGCAAGGGAATCGGCGGTCGCCTTGAGAGAGCCTTGACCATTGAGGGTGAAGGCGTCGATCCACCCATCAAGCTGGCCCTTCCATCCCAGAGTGGCATTGACGCCGCGACCGGCGATCTGGTCGCCCGCAATCCGCTCCACATTGGCTTTGGCGTCGAGGGTCACGGTGCCGACCGCCTTGGCTTCGCCTTTGCGCGGATAGGGAAGCTGTCCCTTGAGATCGAGACTGACCTTCTCGCCGGTTGTGCCTGACGCCTGTAAAGAGCGCGCCGACGACACCAGGGTGAAGTCGAGGCTGTCGCGACCACCGCGCGCTTCGATGCGCGCGTCCAGTCCCTTGGCTTCGAGGTCATTGAGCTTCAGATCGGCAGGGTTCAGGGACGCCTTCAGCCACTCCAGTCGTTCGTCGTTGACGCGCGCGTCTGCGGTCGCGGTGATCGCGCCATACGGCGTCGTCAGCAAAGCTGTGCCCTGATTGACGATAATCAGTGGCCCCGGCTTTTTGGGTCCCGGCGGGCGAGAGGTGAACTCTTCGATCAGTGGATCAAGCGAGCCGAATGAGACCTTCTTTCCTGTCCACTCCGCCTTTATGACCGGCCGATCCAGAAGCACGCGACGCGGCGTCACGCCAAGGCCGCCAGCCATCCACGGCATGCCGATCAGGTAATCAACCTCGACACGCTCGACGCGCACGTCGGGGTTTTCCGGATCGCCGACAGTGATGCGCCCGGTGAAACCGTCCCATTCGATACGCTGGACTTCGACGTCGGCGGCGATACCGCGGCGGTGCAGCCATCCGACAAGCACTTCTTCGGCCACGGCACGGCGGCCAATGTAAAGTCCGCCCAGGCCCAAGGCCACGACCAGACCGCCGATCGTCAGTCCCGTACCGATACGACCGGGCAGACGAGATTTACCGACGGCCTTTACGGACCCGTCTTTAGAAGCCGGCTCTGAGGTTTGTTCAGGAATTTGATCACTCACAGCGCTGACTTCTAACGATCCAGAACCACCGGGACAAACAAATCTCAAGTACGCCCGAAGTTCATACCTCCGACGTTAACGACCGGTTCGGCTTACTCATTTAATGTAGGCACCAATAAGTCATGACAGGCCGTTCCAGATGGTTGGCGATATGTTACCTGTTCCGACTTTGATCGTATCGTCTAATTTCGGCCAAAAGACTCGTAGAAAGGAACCAAATCGAAACGAGCAGAACGCTTGTTAACTGAATGTAACAATCGTCGCTTCCCATCCTGAGACAGTCGGTCTATAAAGTCCGCTTCACGTCTCTCGGGAAGGAGACGGGAACCAGATTTCGTTGGGCGCAATTTGCGTCGTCGAATACCGGGGAAAAATGGCCCAGTTCGATCCTCGCCGCCAACCGTTGCGGCTTGCCCCTCACATGCTCACCACAGTGGCAGCCATTGGCATCGCCTTGGTTGCGGGCAAACCCTTCGCCGCGTCAGAGGTCCAGGAACTGCCGGTTCTGACCCCTCAGCAAACTGCCTATCTGGAAACGCAGGCCTATGCGGCCGCTGCGGCTCCTGCCGGTCTTAACGCCCCCGAGGCGGTTCCGGTTCAAATCCGTCGTGGTGAAACTTTCGAGCAGGCCATTCGCCGCTCGGGTGTAGCCGCCGACGATGCCAGCGCTGTTGCCGCTACGATCGCCAGCGCTTTCGACCTCAAAGACATTCGCGCCGGTGCCAAGTTCGAGACCGCAGTGTCCCGTCCGCGCGGTGGCGTGGGCGAGGCCCGCCTCATCGGCCTGACCATGCGGACCGGCCCTGCCAGCCAGCTTACCGTTTCGCGCAGCTTTGACGGCGCGCTGAAACTGCGCTCGCTGGACGAAAAGGTGACGCAGGAAACTGTCGTCGCCCGCGACAAGGTTCAAGGTTCGCTGTCGGCTTCGGCTCGCGAACTGGGCGCCACCACCGCTGTGGTACGCCGCGCCAGCCAACTGTTCGCCCACAAGTTCGACATGCAGCGCGACGTTCGCGCCGCCGACGAGTTCACCCTCGTCTTTGACCGCTCGGTCACGGAGTCGGGCCGCACCATCGAGACCGGCGACCTGCTTTATGCAGAGCTCAAGGGCCACGTCTTCTACCGCTTCCAGCGCCCGGGTTCGAACAAGGTCGAGTATTTCGACAGCACCGGTAAGAACGTGCGCTCGGTCATGATGCGTACGCCGCTGCAAAGCTTCCGTCGTGTCAGCTCCAACTATGGCGTCCGCGTCCACCCGATCTCGGGCTATCGCAAGATGCACCAGGGCACCGACTTCTCGGCCGCGACCGGCACGCCGATCATCGCACCGGCTGACGGCGTCGTCGTCGAAGCCCGTCGCTGGGGCGGCTACGGCAACTGGATCCGCGTTCGTCACTCGAACGGTCTGGAAACCGGCTACGCCCACCTTTCGCGTTACGCCTCGGGCATTCGCGCCGGTCAGCGCGTCAGCCAGGGTCAAGTGATCGGTTACGTCGGTAACACCGGCAACTCGACCGGCCCGCACCTGCACTATGAAATGTGGCGCAACGGCCAGCGCATCAATCCGAACAGCGTCCGTACCCAAGAAGGTACGATCCTGTCGGGTGCCGAACTGGCAGCCTTCCGCGCTGAAAAGGCCCGCATTGATCGCATCATCGCTGCCGGCGGCCACACCCGTCCGGTCGTGCAGCAAGCGAACGAAGACGGCCTTCGCAAGATCACCGCCTGATTTTAGCGAGATAGAATTGAAAAAGGCGCGGGATCATCCCGCGCCTTTTTTATTACCCTACCAGATAGGGAATGCCGCCCACCCCACCGGGGCAGTTTACGCCCAGCACGCGCACGTCCGCTTCACCCAGACCGATCCCCAAAACCCTCACCAGCGGGTTCAGGATCGCATCCAGCAGATAGCCAATCGGCGTCAGCAGCGGCGTCAGCAGCTTCACAATCCAGTCCAGTTGCAGGCCGAGGAAGCTAATCTTCAACTGGCTGGTCAGATTGTTCAGCAGGCTACCGACTATCTCTTTGGCCCGAACTGTTTTGGGCGTGTGGTTCGCAATTTCGGTCGCATTGAACTGTAGCCTCTGCCACGTCCGGTCCTTGCTCTCGACGTTGGCATAAATCTTCAGCGGCAGGAGAAGGACTTCGGCGATGGTTAGATCATCGGTGTAGATGGGGCGTTTGAAGTCGCTGAAGTCACCTGGATTGGTCACATTGCCGACAGTCACCCGCAGCAGACCTGGACGGGCGTCCACGTCAACGCGATTGGTCGCGCTGCACCGGATGTCTGCGATCTTCGCCTCGGCAGAAGCGACTTCGGCAAACAGCTGCAGGTCCGCCGCCAATAGTTCGGGCACAAGGTTCTTGGTCTTGGCCTGAACGAAAACGCGCGTTTGGGCGGTGCGAATGATCGGGGTCTGTCCCGATGATACCGTGATCCATGCTGACTGGTTGGGGCGCTCGCCTATCGCGACCTTGACCTTCACATCCGCCAAAATGGCGTTGACGTCGGAGTTGAGCGCCAGTTGTCGGTTGCCATTGGCCGTCTCCAGCCCCGCCATCAGAATATCCAGCGCCGACACATCGACATTCAAGGCGCGCCGCAAACCATCGCGTGCATCCACATCGACGCCCAGAATGTCCGAGACCTTGATTGGAACACTCAGTCGCGCACCGGTAATCGATCCCAGAACGGCCTTGTCATCATCATCGGCAACGACGCGGAGCACATCCAGCAACTGCCCCGTCGTCACATTGTGCGCCAGCAGCGCATCATAGTCGCCAGCTTCAACGCCCAGCTTTACAGCCAGAGCGTCGACGAACTGGAGCAGGTTCACATCCGCCCCGACGAGACGGTTGTAATCCATGACGTTCAGATTGATGTTCGAGCCCAGAAGTCCCGTCAGGACCGAGTTCAAAATCCCGCGGTTCAGGCTCAGCAATCTCGAGCCGATAGAGAAGACCGCCGAAGGCTTGGAGCCAGGCAGGGCTGCTGTCGACTGGCGTGTGATTGGGGCGGAATGGAAGCCCATGATGCGGGCGAAATACAGTTTCGCACGGTCATTTATGACGACGCGCGCCGCATTGGGCGATGTACCGCCTGCGGTGAAACGCAGATCGGGTTTGATGTTCGGATCACCGACATAAACACCGACCGTCGTCTGGACCGTAATGTCGTTGCCTAGGTTGGCCTTGGCGGTCGCAGTCGCGGCGGCCTGCGCCTTGGGTAGATCGCGCGCTGCGGCCAATGAGGCCAGATCTGCCGCGCCCTGAACCGTCCGCGCCTTAAGCACCATCGAGCCCAGATCAACCGCCAACGCAGCCAGAATGACGATCAGCACGGACGCCGCGGCGACTATAATCGCCACGCCGCCTTCCTGATCCTTGGCGAATATCTCCGGCTTAAGGCGGGAAAGCCACATTAGTAGCCTCCCAGACGCACCACAGCTTCGCGGTTGATATTCTGGGGCGGCGCGACCGTCAGCGCACGCAGGGCCATAATGGGATGGTTGCTGACGTCATAGTTGATGCTGACCTGCACCACCTGATTGTCGCTGGTGACAGCTACGCTGGAGGCGGAGACAGGCACACCTATTTGTGGACCACGCGCGGCAACGAAATCGAGCGCCAGCTGGCGCCGCTCCGCTGCATCAAGGCCGCCGAGCGAAGCCCGTGCGGATTCATAGGCCAGAGACTGGACCGAGTGAGCCAGCCAGAACCAGCCGCCATAGACGATCATGCCGATCAACATCAAAATGAGGATCGGGGAAACAAGAGCAAATTCAACAGCAACGGAGCCGCGGCGCGACCGACGTTTGCCGGGAACTATTCGAAGCATGGGGGGAAACTCCAAATAACAGCGTTACAGTAGGGCGCAGCGAGCTTAATTTGGAGTTATCAGGTTTGGTGAACGCCGGATTCGCTAGGTTTGGATACCGTGATCCCCCGGCCAATGATCGTGGAAGTAGCCTTTAGGCGCTGGCGATGCTAAGCGCCGCTCTATGACGACGCCTCCTATTGAACGCATCCGGAATTTTTCCGTAGTCGCCCACATCGACCACGGCAAATCGACGCTGTCTGACCGCCTGATCCAATTCACCGGCGGCCTGACCGCGCGCGAGATGTCCGAGCAAGTGCTCGACAACATGGACATCGAAAAGGAGCGCGGCATCACCATCAAGGCGCAGACCGTGCGCCTGAATTATAAGGCCAAGGACGGGGAAACCTACGTCCTGAACCTGATGGATACGCCCGGTCACGTCGACTTTGCCTACGAAGTCTCCCGCTCGCTGGCTGCCTGTGAAGGCTCGCTGCTGGTAGTCGATGCCTCGCAAGGCGTCGAAGCCCAGACCCTGGCCAACGTTTATCAGGCTATCGACAACAACCACGAGATCGTTCCGGTCCTCAACAAGATCGACCTGCCCGCTGCCGAACCCGAGCGCGTTAAGGCCCAGATCGAGGACGTGATCGGTCTGGACGCTTCTGACGCTATTGAATGCTCGGCCAAGTCGGGTATCGGCATCGAAGACGTGCTCGAAGGTATCGTCGCCCGCCTGCCGGCACCCAAGGGCGATGCGAATGCTCCGCTGAAGGCCATGCTGGTCGATGCGTGGTACGACCCCTATCTCGGCGTTGTGCTGCTGGTCCGCGTCTTCGACGGCGTGTTGAAGGCCGGTATGCGCGTCAAGATGATGCAACACGGCACGACCCACCTGGTCGACCGCGTTGGCGTCTTCCTGCCCAAGAATACCCCTGTTGAGGCGCTTGGTCCGGGTGAAGTCGGCTTCATCACCGCACAGATCAAAGAAGTGGCGCACGCCGCTGTCGGCGACACCATCACCGACGAGAAGAAGCCGACCGCTGAACCGCTCAAGGGCTTTAAGGAAGTCCAGTCGGTGGTATTCTGCGGCCTGTTCCCTGTCGACGCCGCAGACTTTGAAGACCTGCGCGCCGCCATCGGCAAGCTGCGTCTGAACGACGCGTCCTTCACCTACGAGATGGAGTCCTCGGCGGCTCTGGGCTTCGGCTTCCGCTGCGGCTTCCTTGGCCTGCTTCACCTCGAAATCATCCAAGAGCGCCTGAGCCGCGAGTTCAACCTCGACCTAATCGCGACCGCCCCGTCTGTTGTTTACAAGATCGGCCTACGCGACGGCACCGAGATCGACCTGCACAACCCGGCTGACCTGCCGGACGTCATGCAAATCGAGACCATTGCCGAGCCGTGGATCAAGGCCACCATCCTGACGCCGGACGAATACCTCGGTGGCGTGATCAAGCTGTGCCAAGACCGTCGCGGCAACCAGCTGGAGCTGTCCTACGTCGGCTCGCGCGCCATGGTCGTCTATGAGCTGCCGCTGAACGAAGTGGTGTTCGACTTCTACGACCGCCTGAAGTCGATCTCGAAGGGCTATGCCTCGTTCGACTACGAGATCACCGACTATAAGGTAGGCGACCTCGTTAAGATGAGCATCCTCGTCAACGCCGAGCCGGTCGACGCCCTGTCGATGCTGGTTCACCGTGCACGCGCCGAAACGCGTGGTCGTGGCATGGTCGAGAAGATGAAGGAACTGATCCCGCCGCACATGTTCGTCATTCCGATTCAGGCAGCGATCGGCGGCAAGATCATCGCCCGCGAAACTGTTCGCGCGCTGCGTAAGGACGTGACCTCGAAATGCTACGGCGGCGACGCCACCCGTAAGAAGAAACTGCTCGAGAAGCAGAAGGCCGGTAAGAAGCGCATGCGCCAGTTCGGCAAGGTGGAGATCCCGCAAGAGGCCTTCATCGCCGCGCTCAAGATGGACGAGGATTGATCGTCCCCGGCACCCAGACAAAAGCCCCGACCGAAAGGCCGGGGCTTTTTCTTTAGCTAGGCTGATATGCGTACGTGGCGCTTGGCCAGTTCGCGACGGTCGTGGCCGGTCGAGAAGATCACAGCAAGAACGACGGCGATGACCGCGCCTAACAAGGTGTCCAACACCCGCTCCGGTGCCATTTCCGCCCCGGCCGTGGCAGGCGACGCCAGATAGGTCATCAACAACGCCATCGGGGTCACGAACATCTGGCCCAACGCATAATTGTAGCCGATCGCCGCCTCCGTCATCCATTGCAACAGGAACAACAGGGCGATGCCTGCCCACACCGATGGCGACTGGGACAGGATGATCCAGATCAGCACGGCACCGATGACAGTGCCTGCTACACGCTGGAGTGCGCGGTTGAGGGTAACGTGAAGATGCACGCCTTGGAGCACGGCTACCGCCCCCATGGCTGCCCAACCCGGATGGGCTACGCCCACGGCATGGGCGATCCAGCCGGCAATCAATGCGCCGCCGGCGATACGGCCAGCAGTGGGCCATAGAGGCTGTAGCTGTTGACGCAAGCTGTAGCGCTGTCTGGGTTCGGCGACATCTTCCTTGGCGCGCAACGCTTCGGTCACGGCGCAAACCACGATGGCCAACGTGGCCACAGCCGAAGCCATCAACACCCGCACCCCCAGATCCTGCAGGCTGGCTGGAGCATTCATGCCTGCCATGCCCGAGAACATGAAAATCAGCGGGCCGGGGGGGCCAAAGCGCCCCACGGTCGAGGCAATGAAATACAAGCCCCCCAGAAGCGCCAGTACCAACAGCAGACCCGCTGTCGGCACACCTGCCAGACTGGCTATCGACATGATGGCCAGTGAAGAGACCTGACACAGCGCCGCATAAACTACGATCACATTGCGCCGCGCCTTGGGTGCGAAGCGCCCGAACAGGGCCACCAACGCGCCCAGCGAGGCATAACCCAGCAGCGCCGACCACGGCGATAGTTGCACTAACGGCAGGGCAATGGCGACCGTCAAAGCCGCCTGGAAACCGGCAAGGATACTGTTACGCAGACCTTGAGGGCGCACGACCATCGCGCTTTCAGCAAACTGGCGGCGCGACATCAAGAGGCGAGCGGCTTCGCGCCGTCCTACACGGTCGCTCATTGTTCGGCCTCCTTGCGGGCCAGACGAGCCGCGATAAGGCGTGCATCAAGGCGATCAATCGCCTCAAGCGCGCCTATGATTTCGGCGTCTCCCAGACTGTCCAGAAGGCTCGTCTCGGTCCGCAGCAGGATGGAGCGAATGTGCTGCACCTGACTTTGACCTGCGTGCGTGAGATAGACGCGACGTGCCCGCGCATCGGAAGGGTCCGTGCGGCGCTCGGTCCAGCCCTTCTGCTCCAGAATGTCGAGCAACCGCACCAGCGTAGAGGCATCGATGCCCACGCGCTCGGCCAATTCCTTTTGCAGGAGGCCGCCGCCGCTTTCGTCCAGATGGATCATCGGAGCCCACGTCGCGTCGGTCAGGCCCGCACGGGCAAGGGCTGCCTCCAACTCCTGTCTCCAGCGACGGGCGACAATAGAAAACCGGATCCCGAAACGGGCGCGTACACTGTCAGGGTTTGAACTCATTAGACATTTTTAGCTAATTTAGTTTGAGCCTCAAACTATCCATAGGTCTCGGGTGCGCTTCATGAACTTTTAGAAAGGTTCACGGAGTCGCATTGCAGCGAACCGAGAGGCAGGTAAGGTCGCGACACATTTTCAACGCAAAGGATCAACCATGCGTCGTCTCGTTACCTCGGCTGCGATTGCTGCCCTGATGGTGGGAGCTGCTCCCGTTGCGGCTCTGGCCAACACCACCGCCTCTGCCGCCACGGCCACACAGGCACAGGAACTGCGTGGCGCGCCGGTTTCCGAACTGCTGGCCCGTGTCGATATTTCGTGGAAGCGCTTCCAACTGGATAACGGTCTGACGGTGATCGTGCATGAAGACCGCAAGGCGCCCGTGGTGGCGGTCAGCGTCTGGTACAACGTCGGCTCCAAGGACGAGCCGAAGGGCTCCACCGGCTTTGCTCACCTGTTCGAGCACCTGATGTTCGGCGGTTCGGAAAACAGCCCGAAATCGCACATTCAGGCCGTACAGGCCGCAGGTGCTACCGCGCTGAACGGTACGACCTGGTTTGACCGCACCAACTACTTCCAGACGGTGCCGACCCCGGCTCTGGAATACACGCTGTATCTTGAATCGGACCGCATGGGTCACCTGCTGGGTCAGGTGAGCCAGGAGGTGCTCGACCTGCAGCGCGGCGTCGTCCAGAACGAAAAACGTCAGGGCGACAACCAGCCTTACGGCCTGTCCTATTATTCGGTTCTCGAAAACCTCTTCCCTGAAGGGCACCCGTACCGTCACTCGACCATCGGTTCGATGGCCGACCTCGATGCCGCCAGCATGGAAACGGTGCGCCAGTGGTTCATCAACAACTACGGCCCGAACAACGCCATCATCGTTCTGGCCGGTGACGTCGACGAAGCGCAGGCCCGTACCCTCACGAACAAATACTTCGGCCACATCGCTGCCGGTCCGGTGAACACGCCGAAGGAAGCCGACGTACCAACGCTGGCTGCACCGGTGACCCAGACCCTGCATGACCGCGTGGCCCAAGCCCGTGTCTCGCGCTACTGGGCTGTTCCAGGCATGCTTGATGCCGACGCCGCGCCGCTGACGGTGGCCGCCTCGGTCCTGGGCGGCCTCAGCAGCTCGCGTCTGGACAATGCTCTGGTGCGTGGCGACCAGACCGCATCGGGCGTCTCGGCCAGCAATCAAGCCTTCCAGCGCGTGGGCATGTTCTCCTATTCGGCCACGGTCAAACCGGGTCAGGATCACGAAGCCGTTGCCAAGCGCATCGACGAAGAGTTCCAGCGCCTGATGACCGAAGGTCCGACGCAGGACGAGATCGACCGTGTTGTCACCCAAACTGTTTCGCGCCGCATTCAGGGTCTGGAACAGACCAACGGCAAGGCCTCCACTCTGGCCGAGGGCCAGTTGTACGCCAACGATCCGGACTATTACAAAACCGAGCTTCAGCGCCTGGCCGCGGTCACGCCGCAGCAGGTGCGAGATGCGATGCAACGTTGGCTGACCCGTCCGGTTTACAACCAGATCATTCTGCCGGGTGAACGCGAAGCCTATACCGAGGCGGCAGCCGCTCCGTCGGGTGCCACCCCGACGCCGGCCGCCGAAATCCAGCGCGTTGCGCGTGATCCGGCCCCGCAGATCGGCGAAGTGAAGAATCTGGACTTCCCCGATGTTCAGCGCGCCACGCTGTCGAACGGCATTGAAGTCGTCTATGCGCAGGTTTCGAGCGTGCCGGTTACGCGTCTGTCGCTGGAGTTCAACGCCGGTATCTCGGCCGACAGCGCAGAGAAGCCCGGTGCCCTGACCCTGATGACCGACGTCATGCAGGAAGGCACGACCACCCGCGACTCCAAGGCACTGGCCGAGGCACAGGAGCGTCTGGGCGCATCGGTCAGCGTCAGCAACAGCATGGACCGCTCGGTCGCCAGCCTGTCGACCATCAGCACCAATCTGGCCCCGTCGCTAACGCTGCTGTCGGATGTTGTTCGCAATCCGGCCTTCGCCCCGAGCGAGGTCGAGCGTCTGCGCGCCCAGCGTCTGGCCCGTCTGGCCAGCGAAAAGACCCAGCCGCAAGCCATCGCATCGCGTGCTTTCACCCCGCTGATCTACGGCGAAGGCCACCCCTACGCCCGTCCGGGCTCGGGCACCGAGGCCGGTGTAACTGCCGTCACCCGTGACGATCTGGTCCAGCAGCACCAGCAATGGATCCGTCCTGACAATGCCAAGCTGTTCGTCGTGTCGGATCTGCCGTTGTCGGAAATCACCGCACAACTGAACGCCGCATTCGGTGACTGGACTGCGCCATCGGCTCCGAAGGGCAACAAGGCCTTCCCGGCCAGCATTCCGCAAAGCGAAGGCAAGATCGTACTGATCAACCGCCCGCAATCGCCGCAATCGATCATCTATGGCGGCAAGGTCCTGGCGGTTACCGGCAAGGACGACAATCTGGCGTTCAACCTCGGTAATACGGTTGTCGGCACCGACTTCCTGAGCCGCATCAACGCCGACCTGCGCGAGACCAAGGGCTGGTCCTATGGCGTGCGGGGTATGTTCAACCCGTACGAAGGGGCTTCGCCCTACACCATCGTTGCGCCGGTTCAGGCCGACCGCACGGGCGAGTCCATTCAGGCGCTGATGCACCAGTATAACAACTTCCTGACTGCGGAAGGCGTGAAGGCCGAGGAGCACCAGCGCACCATTCTGGGCGAAACGCGCTCCCTGCCGGGCTCGATCGAAACCGCCGGTTCGATCCTCGGTGCCCTGCGTAGCAACGACCTGTACGGCCGTCCTGACAACTATCAGGAAACGATCGCACAGCGCACCAACAGCACCACCGCAGCACAGATGGACGCTGCGGTTCGTCGCCTGCTCGACCCGTCCAAATTCGTCTGGGTCGTGGTTGGCGATGCTGAAAAGGTGAAGCCGCAACTGGAAAGCCTCGGCATTCCGGTAGAGGTTCGCGAAGTCCAGTAAACCCTGCACCTTCGCTAAGCATTCAAGGGGGTCGACCGAAAGGTCGGCCCCTTTTCTATTTCATCGTTATGTGTGGCGTGATTACTGTCGGCGTATGAACGACGCCCGTATCCCCTACACCCGCCCGATGCGACTTGCCGTCCTGATTGATGCCGAGAACGCCTCGTCCAAGGTCGCCGATGGCCTGTTTGCCGAGATCGCTTCTCTAGGCGAAGCGTCCGCACGGCGCATCTATGGCGATGCGGCCAGCCCCGCCCTGCGCAACTGGGTGTCGATCCTGCCGCAATGGGCGCTCCAGTGGCAGCAGAATTTCCAGAACACCAAGGGCAAGAATTCCGGTGATATTGCTCTGGTCATTGATGCGATGGACCTGATGCATTCAGGACGGTTTGACGGTTTTTGTCTCGTGTCGTCCGACAGCGACTTCACCCGTCTCGCCGCCCGCATCCGCGAGCAGGGCTATCCGGTTTACGGCTTTGGCGAGCAGAAGACCCCCGAGAGTTTCCGTCAGGCCTGCACCCGTTTCATCTATCTCGAAAACCTGATGGAGCCACTTGAGGGGGCAGAGACAGAGCCTGCGCCATCTGCAGACAAACCCGCCCGTCGCCCGCTCAAGGCTGCCGAAGACCTGATCATCAAGGTCATGCATGATGCCGATGACGACGGCGACGGATGGGTGGCCTTAGGCCTGATCGGCAACCGCATGCGAAACGCCTATCCCGACTTCGACCACCGCAGCTATGGCTTCGCCAAGCTGTCCTCGCTCATCAAGGCCTCCAAACGCTTCGAGGTGGTGCAGTCTGCGGGCAACGGCCTGAACGTCCGCCTGAAATAGGACCGGCTTCGGGCGAAGGTCGGACAAACAGCGTTTGCCTCTTCTCCCGCGCGCGGCATCGTCTATGTATGGCGCATGGCCGGACCAGAGACACCGCAGGAAACATTTAAGCGCGCCTTGGCGCATGCCGCGCGGGCGCTTGCCGAACATCCCGAGCTGGAAGTTCACTTTGCCTCTGACGGGCCAAAGCTGGTCGGCAATGTCCTGACCCTGCCCCATCCGCCGCGCGATCCATCCTCTAACGAGGGTGCCTCGGCGCGCGGTCAGGCCGACCGTCTGGCGCTGAAATTGGCCAACCACGACCCCACCATCGACGCCAAGGCGCGACCGCTGGACCGCACCGCCGCCGAGGTGTTCGACGCCATCGAACAGGCGCGTGTCGAAACCATCGGTGCGCGCAAGCTGGCGGGCGTTCGGGCGAACCTTCGGGCTGCTCTCACCTCGCGGCTTGAACGCACAGGCGCACTGCGGGCCGAGACTGATCGCATTCCCTTGAGCGAGGCCGCCGCCCTTTTGGTGCGCGAGCGGATTATGCAGGCCCGCGCCCCCGATGCGCTCGGGGCTATGCTCGACAAGGTGCGCGACGATCTGGAAGCCCGCGCGGGCGATCAGTTCGACGCCCTTGCCGCTGCTGCTGATGACCAGAAACTGTTTTCCAGTCGCCTGAACGATTTGCTCCGCGCCCTCGACTTGGAGGCTGGTTCGGCCGACACGCCTGACAACTCCGAGGACGAAGGCGAGGACGAGCCGGACGAGGCCCAGCAGGACACGCCCGAGGAAGACGAAGAAGAGGAAGACGGCGAGGCCGAAGGCGGACAGTCGCTGGAAGGCAGTGCCGACGAGCAAACGGCCGAAGAAGAGCGACAAACCCGCCCTGATGGCCGTCCTGCCGATGCCGAGGGCGAGCCGGGCGACGAAGATCCCGAACTGAGCGAGGGCGCGCAGCCCAACCGCAACGAGTCGCAGGATGACGGCCGCAAGGTCGATTTCTACCACGCCTTCACCACAGCGTTCGACGAGGTGGTCGACGCTGCGGACCTGTGCGACCCGATGGAGCTGGATCGTCTGCGGGCCATGCTGGACCAGCAACTCACCTCGCTCGGCAGCGTCGTCTCGCGGCTCGCCAACAAGCTGCAACGCCGCCTGATGGCACAGCAAAACCGCTCGTGGATGTTCGATCTCGAGGAAGGCATGCTGGATACGGCGCGCCTGACCCGCGTCATCACCGACCCCAGCAGCCCGCTGTCGTTCAAGATGGAAAGCGAAAGCGCCTTCCGCGATACGGTCGTGACCCTGTTGCTGGACAACTCCGGCTCGATGCGTGGTCGCCCGATCATGGTCGCCGCCGTCTGCGCCGATATTCTCGCCCGTACGCTGGAGCGTTGCGGCGTGAAGGTGGAAATCCTCGGCTTTACCACCCGGGCATGGAAGGGCGGACAGAGCCGCGAGGCATGGATCAATGCCGGCAAACCCGCCAATCCGGGCCGCCTGAACGACCTGCGCCACATCATCTACAAGGCCGGTGATGCCCCATGGCGCCGTGCCAAGAAGAACCTTGGCCTGATGATGCGCGAAGGTTTGCTAAAGGAAAACATCGACGGCGAGGCCCTGCAATGGGCGCATAACCGCCTGCTGGCCCGCAGCGAGCAACGCCGCATCCTGATGGTGATCTCGGACGGCTCGCCGGTCGATGACTCGACCCAGAGCGCCAATGCCGCCCTGTACCTCGACAAACACCTGCGTCAGGTCATTGCCGAGATCGAGAACACCTCTTCGGTGGAGTTGCTTGCCATCGGTATCGGCCACGACGTCACCCGCTGGTACAGCCGCGCCCTGACCATCAGTGACGTCGAACAACTGGCCGGTGCCATGACCGAAAAACTGGCCGAACTGTTCGACGCCAATCCCGCCAGCGCCCAGACCCGCCGACGCAAAGCCGCATGAACCGCAAACTCTATCTGTCCGCCCTCGCCTGCCTGACGCTGGCCGCCTGCGCCAGCGCCGCGATCACCTCGCAGCCGTGGACTGATAGCTCTTCGACGGCTCCGTGGACGGCCCAGCCCGCCAGCACCCGCACGGTGGGACTTGGCATTGGCGGCTCGGTTCTGGCCGACGGCGTAACCTTCGCGGGCGGGGTGCAACTGCTGACGCCAACCCTGTCGCCTTTGCGTAGCCTGTCAGACCTCAAGCTGGTGGGCGCGGACGGTTTCGTGACGGTCTCGGATGCAGGCGATCTGATCCTCGGCCAGATCAAGCTGGACGATGGGGGCAAGTTGATTGGCTTGGACCAGTTCCGCAGCCGCCGACTGTCGCTGACGGACGGTTCACCCATTACCGAAAAGGTCGATGGCGATGCGGAAGGTCTGGCCGTGCTCCCCAATGGCGAGGTTCTGGTCAGCTTTGAACGGGATCACCGCATCTGGAACTATGGTCCGCTGGATGCCCCGCGCCTTCCTGTCAGCGCGCCGCGTCCGGTATGGCCGTTCAACGAGAATGGCGGCATGGAAGCCCTCGCCGCACGCGACAATATCCAGTGGCGCGTCGCGGGCGAGGATGGCGGAACATGGGACTGCACGCGCGTCACCTGCACCCTCGTACAACTGCCTCCGGCCGAACCGCTCAAGGACAGCCAATATCGCATTACCGGTATCGACCGTGATCCATCGGGGGATGGCTATTGGGTGGTTCAGCGCTCGTATGCGCCACCGCTGGATGCGCGCGCGCGGGTGCGTCACATGGCAGAGGATGGCACGCTTGGTCCGGTCATGGTCGAACTAAAACTGCCGGGCACGACCGATAATTTCGAAGGCATCGCTGCAACAAAAAGAGGCGGGAAAACCCGCCTGTACATCCTGTCGGACGATAATGAGAACCCGCTACAGCGCACGCTGATGCTGGCGTTTGATATCAGCCGTTAAACGCGCTCGCTGATCTTGATCGCAGCCTTGCAGCCGATCTTGATGACGCTGCTCAGCAGGCGATAGGCCGGTGCCTCGCGGCTGCCGTGGGCAATCGCATGGTCGTGGTGCATCAACTCTTCGTCGCGAAACTGCGTTAGTTCGGCAGCCAGTTCCGGATCGCGTTCTTTAATCTCGGCAATCTGGTCGGCGTAGTGTTTTTCGATCACGCTCTCCACCGCTTCGGTGCAGGCGTGGGCGGCCTTCTCGCCGAGCAGAGCCGTACCCGCACCCAGAACCGTCGCAGCTACCTTCCACACCGGGATCATGGCGGTCGGACGGACCTGATGCTCGTTCAAAAGGGCGTTGAAGCGGTCGAGGTGGACCTGTTCGTGCCCTTCCATCTCGACCAGATCGCCTGAAATTTTCTCCTTGCCGGCGCGGTCACCAAGGATGGCGCGCTGGGCGCGGTAGATGTTGACGGCGGCAAACTCACCGGCGTGATCGACCCGCAGGATCTCGGCCATGCGACGCTTGTCGGCACCGGCACCTGGACGTGGCAAGGGCACGCGGCGGGCTTCGGCAACATTTTGCGGAGTGTCGGTCATATCCGGATCCTACTTACGCGGGGCGCGGGCGTCTTTAGGACGCTTCGCCGCCAACAGGCTCATAACAACCAGCGCCATCGAAACCACAAAGTTCCACGCCGCCATCGACAGACCAAGGAAGCTCCACGCGATATCGCCGCATCCCGTGATCGGAGCCACCTCGACCGATCCGTCGAGAATACCGGCCAGATTGCCGAAATCCACGTCCAGCGGATTACCGGCAGAACAGGTGGCCGGAAGCGCCCACCATTTCAGCTCTCCGCCCGCATGATAGCCTGCGGTGATGGCACCGGTGATGAACACCAGCGCCAGCACGAAAGCCGCAAGGCGCGGAGTGCCGCGGCGCGAACGGCTGATGAGGTGCCACAGGGTCGCCGCACCCGACACAACCAGAGCCGCCCAGTAAACCTCGCGCTGCTTCAGGCAAAGATTACAGGGGTCCAGCCCGCCAAAACGCTCGAACGCATGCGCAGTACCCAGCATGGCACCGGAAACCAAAAACGCGACGAGCGTCCACCAGCGTTTCAGATTGGAATAGAGAGCCTTCATAGCGGGCAGTCTTAGCCGCCTATTGGGTGCCCGTCATCAGCGCTCTTTAATGGACGAACTTCACAGCCAGAAGACCGCCCACCAGCAGTACGATCAGCAGCACGGTAAACAGGGCCAAACGCTTTTCCACGATGGCCAGCATGGGCTCGCCCCAGCGTTTGAGCACAAATGCCACCAGGAAGAAGCGCATCCCCCGCGTCAAGACGCACAGGGCAATGAACAGCGCCAGATTGAACTTGAAGATGCCCGCCGAAATGGTGATCAGCTTGAACGGAATCGGCGTCAGTCCCTTGATCAGGATCACCCACGCGCCATGCTGCTGGAACATGGCTTTAGACGTCTCGAACGCCTCGGCCTTTCCCATGGTGGCCAACATCCACATGCCCACGGGCTCGAGGAAATGGCCGATCAGATAGCCGAGCAGTCCGCCAAGCACCGAGGCCACGGTACAGACCGTCGCATAGAAATAGGCCCGCTCCGGTTTGGCCAGAACCATTGGGGCCAACATCACATCCGGAGGGATGGGAAAGAAAGAGCTTTCAGCGAAAGACACCGCTGCGAGCGCCGGTGTGGCACGGCGATGGCGGGCCAGTGAAAAGACCCAATCATAAAGCTTACGCAGCATCTTCATCTCGGCTTGGCAGCGAAGAGGTCGACCCTAGCAACCTGTGATCCCAAACGCGAGGCATGAGCCTCCAACTGCGGCTGTATGACCATCTTGTCCTTTAACCTTATACAGCATAGCTTTTGCTCGACGTTTTCGCGCCGCCCGCGCGTCACGTTGTTAGTATCCGCCAGTCTGGTTGCGTCCGTGTTCAAGCGTCCTCGAAATCTCCAACCTTTGCTGTCGAGTCTCGCCATGCCCATTCAGACGCCGCGCTGGCTTCCCTGGCTCAGCCCGCTGACAGCTATGATGGGTGCCTGGTTTGTTGGCGTCCGCGCTATTCAGGGCGGCTTCTGGGCCGTGCTGTGCGTGGCTCTCGTCTGCGCCATCCTGCCCTTCATCGGCTATCGCATCTGGTACCGCCTGCGCACCAAGTCCCAGTCCGAGATCGCTCAGGGCGGGTGACAAACCAGCCCTCCCACCGTATCTGGCTTAGCTGGGTAACGGAGGGATTTTGGATGAAACTGTCTGTCGTAAGCGCTGTGCTCGGCCTCGGCCTTGGTCTGATGGCCACGCCTGTTATGGCCAATGATGCTGCGAGCGAAAGTCGTTGGGCACTGGCCATCCACGGCGGCGCAGGCGTGATCGAGCGTGCGCAACTGAGCCCCGAGCGTGACGCGCTGTATCGCCAGGGGCTGCAACAGGCCCTGGACGCCGGGCAGGCCGTTCTGGCCGCGGGTGGATCGGCCCTTGATGCTGTCGAAGCCAGCGTGAAAGTGCTGGAAGACAATCCGTTGTTCAACGCCGGCAAGGGTGCAGTCTTCACCTCCGACGGTCGTAACGAGATGGATGCCGCCATCATGGACGGCACCAATCTGAATGCCGCCGCGGTTGCTGGCCTGACACGCACGCGCAATCCGGTTCGTGCCGCGCGTGCGGTGTTGGAGCGCTCGCCCCACGTCATGCTGATCGGGGAAGGTGCCGAGGTGTTCGGCGATTCCGTCGGTCTGGACAAAGTCGATCCCTCCTATTTCTTCACCGAGAGCCGTTGGCAGGCCCTGCTCAAGGCTTTGCGTGATGCGGGCTCGCCCTTGCCGGCCCGTCCGCGCGGTGCACCTCCGGAGCCTGTCACCACCGGACCTTCGGCACCTCTCGCGTTCAACCTGAACGAGGCCCCGCTGGACGAGCGCAAATTCGGTACGGTTGGTGCCGTCGCTCTGGACCAGCAAGGGCGTATTGCCGCCGCCACCTCGACCGGCGGCATGACCGCCAAACGCTGGGGCCGCGTGGGCGATGTGCCGGTCATCGGTGCCGGTACCTATGCGTCCAACGCTGAGGGATGCGCCGTGTCGGCGACGGGTGCAGGCGAGTATTTCATTCGCGCCACGGTCGCCCGCGACATCTGTCACGGCACGGCCAGCGGCCAGACCCTGCAGCAGGCCAGCGATGCGGAAATCGCCGAAGTTGGCCGTCTGGGTGGGGACGGCGGCGTCATCGCGGTGGCCCCCGACGGCACGGTCGCCTTCTCGATGAACACATCGGGCATGTACCGCGGCACCGTCTCCAGCGCTTCGACCGCCCGCGTGGCAATCTACGCAGACGAAGAAGCCCCGGGCGTTCGCCAATAGTCGGCTGTCCACTGGCCCTCCTTCGCGGGAGGGCCTATCTGCAGCCCTCTTTGAAACCGAAATGACCCCCGATGGCCCACGAAAACGAACTGTCCGAAATGGCTCTCGAAGAACTGGACGCCGCCTGCGGTCTCCACTTCGTCGAGATGAAGAAGATCACCCCCTGGGGCGACACCTATGAGGCCATGGCTCCGTCCGGTCGCGAGGTCGAGGTCGAACGCCGATACCTCTGGGATAACGGCATCGAAGGCAGCGCCATCGTCGTCGAGGTCGAGGTCCGCGATCCTGCATTGCAGACCGGTGCCGAAGCCCGCGCTGTGATTTCAGCCCCTATCAACTGAACAAGCTGGACAGTATTGCCGGATTTCGCAAACGGGCGACAGAATCCGTTTGCGAAATCAGCATTTACGACTAGCTTTGTTCCATGAAACTCGCATCGCTCAAGCATGGCCGCGATGGCCGCCTCGTTGTCGTTTCCGATGACCTGAACTGGTACACGGACGCCTTCCTGATCGCCCCCACTCTTCAGGCTGCTCTGGATGACTGGGATCGTTGCGAGCCTCTGCTGCGCACCTTGGCCGAGAGCCTTGAGCACGAAGCCGTACCGCGTGGTCGCTTCCACGAGCGCGAAGCGGCCGCCCCTCTGCCCCGCGCCTATCAGTGGGCGGACGGTTCGGCTTATGTGAACCACGTCGAACTGGTCCGCAAAGCGCGAAACGCGGAAATGCCCGCGACCTTCTGGACCGACCCGCTGATGTATCAGGGCGGCTCTGACGGTTTCCTCGGCCCGCGTGATGCGATCCCTCTCAAGGACGAAGCGTGGGGCTGTGATCTGGAAGCCGAAATCGTCGTGGTGACCGGCGACGTTCCGCTGGGTGCCAGCCGCGAGGAGGCCCTGTCAGCCATCCGCCTCGTCGGCCTCGTCAACGACGTGTCGCTGCGCAACCTGATCCCCGGCGAACTGGCCAAGGGGTTCGGCTTTGTTCAGTCCAAGCCTGCCAGCGCCCTGTCGCCTGTATTCGTGACACCGGACGCTTTGGGCGACCGCTTCAAGGACGGCAAATTGCACGGCCCGCTGCTTGTCAGCATCAACGACCAGCCGTTCGGCAAGGCCGATGCGGGCGTCGACATGACCTTCGACTTCGGCACCCTGATCGCGCATCTGGCCAAGACCCGCGCCCTGTGCGCCGGTACGATCATCGGTTCGGGTACGGTATCCAATAAGGACGCCGACGGTGGTCCGGGTCGTCCGGTCGCCGAGGGTGGTCTGGGTTATAGCTGCATCGCCGAAGTCCGCATGGTCGAGACCATCCAGCAAGGGGCGGCCCAGACCGGCTTCCTCAAGCACGGCGACGTGGTCCGCATCGAGATGCTGGATGACAAACATCACAGCATTTTCGGCACCATCGAACAGACGGTTTCGCCGGTATAATCACACCGTCAAGCGCCGCTCCTTCGGGGCGGCGTTTTTCTTTCTCAAAGCGGATTGACCAATGCCCGCGCATCGCTAGATTGCGCCTCCTTCCCAGACCGTGCCGGTGTGGTGGAATTGGTAGACGCGCCGGACTCAAAATCCGGTTCCGCAAGGAGTGTCGGTTCGAGTCCGACCACCGGCACCATGGGTTTCCCCGACAATCAATCACTGCAAGCGACTTGGTCGCGGGGTCAGCCTGCCCGCTTGGCGTGGATGGCCAGATACTGCGGGCCGACGATCCTCATAAGGTCTGCAAGTGACCTTGCACCCAACCGGTCCATCAGGTGGGCGCGATGGGTTTCGACGGTTCTGGGGCTGAGATTCAGATTGGCGGCGATGACCTTGTTGGTGCCGCCTGCCAACAGGCCGTCCAGCACCTGCCTCTCGCGCAATGACAGGCTTTCGAGACGGTCGATCTGTTCAACCGGCACCTGTGCGATCGGATCACGCGGCGGCAGGGCCGCACGGATCGCCGCGCGAATCTCTGCTCGATCCGTCTTGGCCGAAAGGACGGTGGTCGCGCCATGGCGCATCATATCCACGATATCGGCCATGCTGACCTGCTGCTGGGCGAGCACCAGCCACGGGAAACGCTCGCGGTTCTGGGACAGCATGGGCACTGCCGTCTTCAACGCTGCGCAAGCCCGCTCGGCCCGAATGACAATAAGTCCGCGCCGCAGGTCCTGCTGTACCACGGCGAAGGCTTCAAAGCTGTCGAAGCGGCGCACCCGGACTTCTAGCGTGGCTAGGGCGCGTTCCTTGGCGAAATAGCCCTGATCTACCTTTCCCGCCAGATTGATCAGATAGACCCGCTGTTCCATGCGGCGTTGAAGGAGCGAGAAGACGCCGCCGATCTGCCGGACCACGCCATCGGCATCGGGAATGGCGAAACTCATCATATGGACGTGACGCTCCACCCCTGCGGCAGTGGTGAAGGTCCAGACATCCTCTAGCGGAAGCCCTTCGACCGCACGCCCCAAAGCATCGTCCGCCCGCTCTCGCTGTTCCGGTGCCAGATGCATCAACCAGTCCGCCCACAGTTCGGGCGGACCGTCTCGGGGTAGGCCCCAGTCGTCGCCCGCTTGGGGGTTCAGAGCGCGCACCCGTCCGGTCTCGACGTCGACGATCCATCCAAACTGTTCGCGTCCGTATCGGTCGACCGGGCTGCGTTCGGCACCGCGCTCGGTCAGGAAAGTGGAAGCCGCAGTCGCCGCTTCGTGCCAATGGTGGATATCGGTGCCCGTGCCCGACCATGCATGGATGCGCCCTTTGGCATCGGTCAGGGGCGTAAAGTGCAACAGGCACCAACGGGTCGTCTGGTCTTTGGTGCGCACTCGCACCTGCATTTCGAAGGCTTGGCGGCGGCTGGTGTGTTCGTGCATTTCCGCCACCATCACAGCCAGATCGGGTGCCAGCATCAGCTTGGCAGGTTCAACCGTCTCCAAGCGTTCGATGCCAAGGAACTGTCGTCCGAGACGGTTGATCCAGACGGGTCGGCCACTGGGATCACTTCGCCAGAGGAAGCGCGGCCGCTGGTCCATCAGCGTGAGCAGGGTTTCCTCGCTGGCCTTCACAGCCTGCTCGGCCAGTTTACGGGCCGAGATGTTTACCAGCAGATTGAGCCGCCCCTTGATCTGGCCATCGCGGTCGCTGAGGGGCGATTGCATCACCTGCCACCATTCGGGCGTGCCGTTGATGGGGATCATGGTCTCACCGGCGCCTGCCTGATGGCGGATCAAGGCCTTCCACAGAGGATCGGAGATTTCTCCGACCGCCTGCCCCTGCACTAGTCGTCGATCGGGAAATGCTTTTTCAAACGCCCCGTTGAAAAACAGCCGCCCTGCGCTGCCCCAAAGAATAGCCGCCGGCAGCGGAAGAGGGAGTAGATTCGACAGTGCCGCCAACAAGCCCTCGTCCCACGTCTCCAGCGATCCCATCGCATGTTGCGACCAGTCACGGATCAGAATGCGCTGCCCCTCGGGGTAGGCCTCCAGAGCCAAGGCATAGGGCGGCGCGCTCATGTCAGCCTCGCCTTCAGAAGCGGCTTCAGCAGATAGGACAGGACGGTGCGCTCACCCGATTGCACATCCACCTGGGCCACCATGCCGGGACGGATGGGGAGGCGACGGCCATTCTTCTCCAGCCATGCCCGGTCCGTCCGGATCAGCACGCTGTAGAACGCCATTTTGCCGCGTGGCGTGTCCTCTTCGATCGTGTCTTCGCTGATCTGTTCGACGCTGCCGGGCAGGTCGCCATAGACGGTATAGTCGTAGGCGGTGATCTTCACCCGCGCAGGCATGCCCTCTCGTAGGAACGCCACGTCGCGCGGCTGGATCTTCACCTCGACCAAGAGTTGGTCCTCTACGGGGGTCAGTTGCATGATCGCCTGACCCGGCTGAACCACACCGCCGCGCGTGGTGATCATGATCTCGTTCACCCGCGCCTTGACCGGTGCGACCAGTTCGGTCCTGTCAAGCTGGTCGCGTCTCTGATTCAAGATCTGGGTCTGGGCCGCCAGTTCCGCCTTCTTGGCCGCCAGCTCCGAATACGCTTCCTGCATATAGGTGTTGCGTACCTCGGTCTGGCGTCCGGTCAGGGCGGCAATGTCCTTACCCAGTCTGAGAGACTCCACCTCGGACACCACGCCGCGCTGGGCCAGCGGTTTGACCAGCGACAGCTGCTGTTGGGCATAGCCGGTTTCCGACGACAGGGCGGCCAGCG
>NZ_JSYD01000020.1:0-31230 GCF_054824005.1 Brevundimonas sp. GN22
CTCGAGGAACTCGAGCGTCGCCGCGCTGCTGCCCGTCTGGGCGGCGGGGAAGCGCGGATCGCGTCGCAACACGCCAAGGGCAAGCTGACGGCGCGCGAGCGTATCGACGTCCTGCTCGACGAGGGCAGCTTCGAGGAAACCGACATGTTCGTGGAGCACCGCTCCCACGAGTTCGGCATGGAGAAGCAGCGCATTCCGGGTGACGGCGTCGTCACCGGTCGCGGCACCATCAATGGCCGTCTTGTCTATGTGTTCTCGAAAGACTTCACCGTCTTCGGTGGTTCGCTGTCGGGCGCGCACGCGGCCAAGATCGTCAAGCTGCAGAAGATGGCGCTGACGGCCGGTGCGCCGATCATCGGCCTGTTCGATGCGGGCGGTGCGCGTATTCAGGAAGGCGTGGAATCGCTGGCCGGTTACGCCGACATCTTCCTGCAGAACACGCTGGCCTCGGGCGTTATCCCGCAGATTTCGGTCATCATGGGCCCGTGCGCCGGTGGTGACGTCTATTCGCCCGCCATCACCGACTTCATCTTCATGGTGAAGGACACGTCCTATATGTACGTGACCGGCCCCGACGTGGTGAAGACCGTGACCAATGAGGTCGTCAGCCACGAAGACCTCGGCGGTGCGCGCGTCCACGCGGGCAAGTCGGGCGTGGCCGATGGCGCGTTCGAGAACGACCTTGAGGCTCTGGCCGAGGTTCGTCGCCTGATCGGCTTCCTGCCGCTGTCGAACCGCGAAAAGCCGCCGGTGCGCGAAACCTACGACGAGGCCGACCGCGAAGAATCCTCGCTGGATACGCTCGTGCCCGCCAATCCGAACCAGCCCTATGACATGAAGGAACTGATCCTGAAGGTCATCGACGAGGCGGACTTCTTCGAGATCGGGGCCGACTTCGCCAAGAACATCATCTGCGGCTTTGGCCGTCTGGATGGGCAGACCGTTGGCATCGTCGGCAACCAGCCGCAGACGCTGGCGGGCGTTCTGGATATCGACTCGAGCCGCAAGGCTTCGCGCTTTGTGCGTTTCTGCGACGCTTTCAACATCCCGCTGGTCACCTTCGTGGACGTTCCGGGCTTCATGCCGGGCACGAAGCAGGAATACGGCGCACTGATCAAACACGGTGCCAAGCTGCTGTTCGCCTATGCCGAAGCCACCGTGCCGAAGCTGACCGTCATCACCCGCAAGGCTTACGGCGGCGCCTACGACGTGATGTCGTCCAAGCACCTTCGCGGCGACGTCAACTATGCATGGCCGACCGCAGAAATCGCCGTCATGGGTGCCAAGGGCGCCGTGGAAATCATCTTCCGCAAGGAAGCTGGCGATCCCGAAGCTCTGGCTGCGCGTGAAGCCGAATACAAGGAACGCTTCGCCAACCCGTTCGTGGCGGCTGGCCTTGGCTACATCGACGACGTCATCATGCCCCACGGCACGCGACGCCGCCTGATCAAGGCGCTGGGCACGCTGAAGAACAAGGTCCAGGAAAACCCCTGGAAGAAGCACGACAACATCCCGCTGTAAGGCACACAGAACATGTTCGATAAAATTCTGATCGCCAACCGCGGCGAGATTGCTGTTCGTATCATCAAGACCTGCCGCAAGATGGGCATCAAGACGGTGGTGGTCTATTCCGACGCCGACGCCGGTTCGCTGGCGGTCGAGATGGCGGATGAAACCGTTCACATCGGTCCGGCTCCGGCAGCGCAGTCCTATCTGTTGCAGGACAAGATCGTGGACGCGGTGAAAAAGACGGGCGCACAGGCTGTTCACCCGGGCTTTGGCTTCCTGTCGGAAAACGCCAGCTTTGCGCGTCGTCTGAAGGAAGAGGGCATCGCCTTCATCGGTCCGAACCCCGAGGCGATTGACGCCATGGGCGACAAGATCACCTCCAAGAAGTTCGCCGCAGAGGCGGGCGTCTCGACCGTTCCGGGTCACATGGGCCTGATCGAAACGACCGAAGAGGCCGTGAAGATCGCTCAGCTGATCGGCTATCCGGTCATGATCAAGGCCTCGGCTGGCGGCGGCGGCAAGGGTATCCGCGTCGCCCACTCGGACGAGGACATGGCCGAGGGCTTTGCCGCCGTTAAGGCCGAGGCGATCAACGCCTTTGGTGACGACCGCGTCTTCCTTGAGAAGTTCATCGTCGATCCGCGCCACATCGAGATTCAGGTGCTGGGTGACAAGCACGGCAACGTCATCCACCTGTTCGAGCGCGAATGCTCGATCCAGCGCCGTAACCAGAAGGTCATCGAAGAGGCCCCGTCGCCGCTGCTGGACGAAGCCACCCGCGCCGCCATGGGCGCACAGGCTGTCGCTCTGGCCAAGGCCGTGAATTATGACTCGGCTGGCACGGTTGAGTTCGTCGCCGGTCAGGACAAGTCGTTCTACTTCCTTGAGATGAACACCCGTCTTCAGGTCGAGCATCCGGTGACCGAACTGATCACCGGCGTCGATCTGGTGGAACAGATGATCCGCTCGGCATGGGGCGAGCATCTGAACCTCAAGCAGGAAGATCTGAAGATCAACGGCTGGGCCATCGAGAGCCGCATCTATGCCGAAGACCCGTATCGCGGCTTCCTGCCGTCGATCGGCCGTCTGGTGCGCTATGAGCAGCCGACCGAGGGCGAGCAGGACGGCTATGTCGTGCGTAACGATAGCGGCGTCCGCGAGGGCGACGAGATCAGCATGTTCTACGACCCGATGATCGCCAAGCTGTGCGCATGGGGCGAGACCCGCGATGCCGCCATCAAGGGCATGGCCCGCGCTCTGGAAGACACCCACCTTGCGGGCCTTGGCCACAACGTGCCGTTCCTCGCCGCCGTGATGGATCAGGCACGCTTCCAGTCGGGCAAGCTGACCACCAACTACATCAAGGACGAGTTCCCTGAAGGCTTCAACGGCGTGGCGCCGACCGCACTTCAGGTGAAGCAGATGATCGCCTCTGCCGTTGCCATGAACGAAGTCATCGCCGAGCAGGACGGTGACCCGTCCGAGCGTTCGGAATGGACGGTTCTGGTTGGCAAGGACGCCTATGAGGTCGAAGTCGGTTACGACGAGGCCGAAGACCTGAACGTCATCATCAATGACGAGGTGGTGGTGCTGTCGGAAATCGACTGGCGTCCGGGCCTGTCGCTGTTCCGCGCTGTGCTGGATGACGAAGCGTTCACTCTGGAAGTGAAGCGCGCCGCCGATGGCTTTGATATCCGCTCGCGTGCCGCCAAGGCTCGCGTGCGTATCGTCCGCCCCGAAGTGGCTGCCCTCTACGAAATGCTGCCCGAGAAACAGGCCGCGGACACCTCCAAGCTGACGCTGTCGCCGATGCCGGGCCTTGTTGTCGACATCCCCGTCGTCGAAGGTCAGGAAGTGAAGTCGGGCGAAACCGTCGCCATCATCGAAGCCATGAAGATGCAGAACATCCTCAAGGCCGAACGTGACGGCAAGGTGAAGTCCGTGAAGGCCAAGGCTGGCGATCCTGTCGCCGCCGACGACGTTCTGGTGGAGTTCGAGTAACCATGAGCCAATTCCCCGTTCCCTCGCCGCTGGAGTGGCGCGACGCCGCGATAAAGGCACTGAAGGATCGCCCGCTGGAAAGCCTCGTCCATCTGGATGCGGACCAGCTGGCGACCCGCCCGCTGTATGGCACGGCCAATGCCTCGGGCGCGGTGTTCGCGCCGCGTCCCAGCGACAGCGAAGGTCGCGCGTGGGACCTGCGCACGATCAACGAGGGCGGGGATGCCGCCGCCATGAACAAGGCGGTGCTGACCGATCTGGAAAACGGGGCCGCGTCGGTCATGTTGTCCGGTCCGGTGGTGAAGGATGCCGCCGCACTGGCCACCGCGCTGGAAGGCGTGGCGCTGGAACTGGCTCCGGTCGCGCTGGATGCCGGTTTTGACGGGGTGAAGGCGGGCGAGGCGCTGGATGCCGTGGCCAAGGCCTCGCCGCGTGCCAAGCTGTCTTTCCACCTCGACCCGATCTCGGCCTATGCCCGCTCGGGCGGTGCGCCGGAGGACTTTGCCAAGATCGTCAGCGAGGCGGCGCAAAAGGCCGCGGGCTGGTCGAACACCTATCCGGAAGCACGTCTGTTCCTTGCCTCGGGGCAGGTGGCCCATGAGGCGGGCGCATCGATCGGTCAGGAACTGGCCTTTGCCCTGTCGTCGGCGGTGCTTTGCGTCAAGGCGCTGGTGACGGCGGGCGTGCCGGTTGAAAAGGCGTTGGCCTCGGTGACGCTGGGCGTCGCGGTGGATCAGCAGTATTTCGACAGCCTGTCGAAAATCCGCGCCCTGCGTATCCTGTGGTCGAACGTGTCCAAGGCTTTCGGTCATGAGGTTCAGGCCCAGATCGAGGCCCGTTCGTCGCGCCGTATGCTGGCCTCGCGCGATCCGTGGCCGAACATGCTGCGCCTGACCGCCGCCGGATTTGCAGGCAGCGTCGGTGGGGCCGATATCGTGGTGCTGGACGGCTTTACCCGCGCCGCTGGTCTGCCGGATGATTTCGCCCGCCGTCAGGCCCGCAATACCCAGCTGATCCTGATGGAAGAGAGCAATCTGGGCCGCGTCGATGATCCGGCCTCGGGCTCTTGGTATCTGGATGCCCGCACCCGCGAGCTGGCCGAGGCCGCATGGACCGAGTTTCAGGCCTATGAGGCCGAGGGCGGCATCGTCGCCTTCCTCGAGGGCGGTCTGGTGCAGCAGCGCATCGCCCGTGCCCGCGAATTCGCCGAAAAAGCCTATCAGAACGGCGCGACGCATATCGTCGGCGTCACCAAATTCGTGGACCCCGATGTGCGCGGCGTGATCGTCAGCCAGGCCGATGACGAAGTGCCGACCTATGGCGCGTTCGAGCCGCTCAAACGCGTCCGTATTGCCGCCGCGTTCGAGGAGGCAGGCCAATGAGCTTCCCTGATTTCTCCAAGCTGAAACTGGAACTGGGCACCACGGGCCAAGGCCCCGCCCGCGAGGCATGGACCACGCCGGAAGGCATCACCGTCCAGCCGTCCTATGACGCCTCGGCCATCGAGGGCCTCGACTTCCTCGAGGGTCTGCCCGGTTTTGCGCCCTTCGTGCGCGGCCCGTATCCGACCATGTATGCCGGTGCGCCGTGGACCATCCGCCAGTATGCGGGCTTCTCGACCGCTGAAGAGTCCAACGCCTTCTATCGCCGCAACCTCGCGGCGGGCCAAAAGGGTCTGTCGGTCGCCTTCGACCTTGCCACCCACCGTGGCTATGACAGCGACCACCCGCGCGTGAAGGGCGATGTCGGCATGGCCGGTGTGGCCATCGACAGCATCCTCGACATGCGGACCCTGTTCGACGGCATCCCGCTGGACAAGATGTCGGTGTCGATGACCATGAACGGCGCGGTTCTGCCGATCCTCGCCCTCTATGTCGTGGCGGGCGAAGAGCAGGGCGTCGAGCACGCCCAACTGACCGGAACCATTCAGAACGACATTCTGAAGGAGTTCATGGTCCGCAACACCTATATCTATCCGCCGTCGCCCTCGATGCGGATCATTTCGGACATCTTCGAGTGGACCTCGAAGGAGACGCCGAAGTTCAACTCCATCTCCATCTCCGGCTACCACATGCAGGAAGCGGGGGCGTCTGCGGATATCGAGCTGGCCTATACCCTGTCGGACGGCATCGAATATCTGCGCGCGGGCAAGGCTGCGGGCATGGCGGTCGATACCTTCGCGCCGCGCCTGAGCTTCTTCTGGGCCATCGGCATGAACTACTTCATGGAAGTGGCCAAGATGCGCGCCGGTCGCCTTCTGTGGGCCGAGGCCGTGAAGAAGGAAGGCGGCGTCAATCCCAAGTCGCTGTCGCTTCGTACCCACTGCCAGACCTCGGGCTGGTCGCTGGCCGCGCAGGACGTGTTCAACAACGTGCCGCGCACCATGATCGAGTGCATGGCTGCCGCTGGCGGTCAGACCCAGTCGCTGCACACCAATGCGCTGGACGAAGCGCTGGCCCTGCCGACCGACTTCTCGGCCCGTATCGCGCGTAACACGCAGATCCTCGCCCAGTCGGAAACCGGCCTGACCAAGGTTATCGACCCGTGGGGTGGCTCGCACTATGTCGAACGCCTGACGCAGGAACTGGCCACCAAGGCCCGCGCCCTGATGGAAGAGGTTGAGGCCTACGGCGGCATGGCCAAGGCCATTGAAGCCGGTATTCCGAAGCTGCGTATCGAAGAGTCGGCTGCCCGTACCCAAGCCCGCATCGACACCGGTCAGCAGACCGTGGTCGGCGTGAACAAGTATCTGAACCCTGTCGTTGACGACATTCCGATGCTGAAGGTCGACAATGCCGAGGTTCGCGCCCGCCAGATCGAGAAGCTGCAACGTCTGCGCGCCGAGCGTAACGACGCCGACGTTCAAGCAGCCCTCAACGCCCTGACCGAAGGGGCCAAGGGCGGCGAGAACCTGATGGAACTGGCGGTTCGTGCCGCACGCGCCAAGGCTACCGTCGGTGAAATCTCGGATGCGTTGGAGGCCGCTTTCGGTCGCCACGTCGCCACCGTGAAAACCGTCTCGGGCGTCTACGCCAAGGAAGCCGGTAACGATCCCAAGGTCGCCCGCGCCCGCGATATGGTCGCCACCTTCGTCGAGAACGATGGTGGTCCGCCGCGCATCTTGATCGCCAAACTGGGCCAGGACGGTCACGACCGTGGCCAGAAGGTTGTGGCGACCGGCTATGGCGACATCGGCTTCGATGTGACCGCTGGCGCTCTGTTCCAGACGCCTGCGGAAGCGGCCCGTGATGCCGTTGAAAAGAACGTGCACGCGGTGGGTGCTTCTTCGCTGGCAGCCGGTCATCTGACGCTGGTCCCGGAACTCAAGGCCGAACTGGCCAAGCTGGGCCGTGAAGACATCATGATCGTGGTCGGCGGAGTTATCCCGCCGTCGGACGTACAGCCACTGCTGGATATGGGCGCTGCTGCTGTCTATCCGCCGGGTTCGGTGATTGCCGACACGGCGGCTGACCTGATCGAGAAACTCAACGAGCGTCTGGGCTATGCCCAGCCTAAAGCGGACAACAAGTGATGATCGGTAATCTGAACCACGTCGGCGTGGCGACGCCTTCGATCGAAGGGTCGATCAAGCTCTATCGCGACATTCTGGGCGCGACCAAGATCGGCGAACCGTTCGATCTGCCGGCCCAAGGTGTGAAGGTCTGCTTCGTCGATACCCCGACGGCACAGATCGAACTGATCGAGCCGTTTGACGAGAACAGCCCGATTGTCGGCTTCCTCGCCAAGAACCCCAAGGGCGGCCAGCACCATGTGTGCTTCGAGGTCGAGGACATCCACGCTGCGGTCGCTGAAATGCGTGCCAAGGGCGTCACCATCCTCGGCACCGGCGAGCCGCGCATCGGTGCCCACGGCACGCCTGTCGTCTTCCTTCACCCGAAGGAGATGGGCGGCGTCCTGATCGAACTGATGGAAACTCCGAAGAGTGACCACCACTAAAAGAAAAGGCCCGCAGTTCGCTGCGGGCTTTTTTCTATCCGACAAAAGAGAAGGCCCGCTGTTTCCAGCGGGCCTTTCGTTTTTAGAAGATGATCTTGCGGAAGTTGATCCGGAACGTCCGGCCCATCGGGTCCATGTAGTCTGGCTGATAGGCGGGAGGCGTGTTGCCGAGCGCGTCGCGCACTTCGATACGCTCGTCGAACAGGTTCTCGATACCGATCGAGACGCGCGAACCGGTGAGCCACGGGAACTTCTCGACCAGTTTGGTGCGCTGACCCAGATCCGCGAACATATTCAGGTTCACAGTCGTCAGGTCAGAGAAGTTCAGGTCGCCCGAGTTGCCACCCGAGACGCGCGTGCCTTCCGCCCAGTTGGCGTTCAGGAAGGCACCCATGCCGCTCTTGAACACCCCAGCCTGAAGCTGAAGCTCGTTACGCGACTGGCCACCGCGCGCGCCCGTCGCACCGCCATCCAGCAAGTCGATGACCGGAAGACCCTCGCGGATCGTCAGCTCATCGGTCATGCGATAGGTGTGATACAGGCTGACATTGAAGCGTCCCTGACCCGGTTGCATCTGACCGCCGCGGCCACCGCCGCCGCCCATGCGCGCGCCACCGCCGCCGGCACTCATACGGGGACCGCCGCCCTGACGGCCGCCTTGAGCGGCACCAGGAGGCGTGCCTTCACCGCGCGGACCACCCATAGGCGGGCGACCTTCGCCACCCTGACCGGCCTGACGCGCCATGGCCGCCGCGTTCGGCTTGCCGAACGGCGTGGAGAAGTTCAGGCCCCAGCGGATTTCTTCCTTGAGGCTGTTCTCGAAGTTCAGCGGGCGGGCATCGATCTCGATCAGATTACCGGCCAAATCACGGGTGAAGCGCTCCGGAAGGGCAGCTTCGAGAGCAGGCGTGATGGTCGGGAAGGAGGCGATGATGCCGTCGGTTTCCGTGCGGGTGTAGTTGGCTGTGAAGCGCAGGTCTTTATCCTGCAGTGGCTTCCAGTTGACGCCCAGACGCAGGACCGACTTGTCCTCGGCCGACAGGCCGCGGTTGCCGCCTTCGACACGGTTGATGATGACGCTTTGGCCGGTTGCGAAGTCATAGACCGGAACGTTCGGCGTATTCAGAACCGGATCGTTCAACTGGGCCATCGACGGGGCCGATTGCTCGTCCGCATAGGAGGCGGTGAAGTTCAGGGCGTCGATCGGCGCATAGTTCAGACCGACGGTCCATTTGTTCAGACCCCCGAAGTCCGACAGGTCTTCATACTGAAGGTTCAGGTTTGCCGACAGATTGCCCAGCTTGCCGATACCTTCCATGTCGCTGCTGAACAGCGGCATGTTGAAGTTACCGGACGCACTGAACCGGTCACGCGACAGGCTGCGCTCGGAATAGACGCCGCCGCGCAGATTTTCGGCTTCCTGCTTCTGGGTGTCGAAGCCACCCTTGAACGTAGCGTTCAACGCGCCGGCCGGAGCTTGCCACAGGGCACCATTGATCACCCCTTCGACATTGGCCGAGGTGTTGATCGACTTGGACACATCATCAGGATTGAAGGCCAGAGCCGACAGGTCGCCAAACGGGTCGATGGTACCGTCGCGGACACCGGCGTTGAATGCCGTGGTGTTCAGACCTCGCATGGTGGTGGTTTCGGTTTCGCTACGCTTCACGCCGCCGCTGACCGTCCAGCGCCATTCGCCCATATAGCCATCGGCCAGAGCGTTGATGTTGGCCGATAGGCTGTCGGCGTCGCGCGACAGCGGGCCTGCCGTGCCGAGGAAGCGCTCGACCCGCACATCTTGCGGCGACGAAGCAAACGGGCTGGAGGCGGGCAGGGTGACAGAGACACCGGGCAGGCCGAGATAAGACAGTCGGTTGTTCTGTTGAACGTTGCCGCTGACCGTCAGGCCGATACCGCTTTCCAGATCGCGCTTGTACGAACCGCTGACCTCATAGCCGCGACGGCGCGGGTTCAGCGTTTGATAGGCGACGCGCTCTTCGGGCGTTGCACCAATGCCGTTGGCTTGGCGGACGATGTCACGCTCGGTTTCGTACAGCGGGCTGTCCGCCTGATATTCGAGGTCCAGCGTCCAGCGCTGCGTGCCGCCGATACGAACGATGTTGGTTTCCAACTCGCTCTGGGTGCGGCCACCGTCGAACGGACGCTTCACCTGGCCTTGCAGGGCGACCGAGCGGAAGTTCTCCTTCAGCACGAAGTTCACCACGCGCTGGTCGGCGGTATAGCCGTACGACAGGGCGGTTTCCTCGGGTAGGATTTCAGTGCGTTCGATCGCTTCGGGTGGGATGCCGCGGATTTCCTGGAAGCCGGAGATGCGGCGACCATTGACGAGGAAGACCGGCGAGCCACCGCGCGACGAACGGGTCAGCGGCTCCAGCAAGGTCATCAGTTCTTCGATGGTACCCGCGCCATAGGCCTTGAGCTGCTCGGCATCCAGAACTGCCTCGGGCTCATAACCTCCCAGAGCGGCACCGCGACGCGACACCGCGGTCGCAGTGATGGTGCCGAGGTCATAGGTGTCTTCTTCGTCAACGGTCTGCGACGACTCCTGAACAGGAGCGTGGGCAGGGGTCGGCGTTTGCTGAACGGCAGGGTTGGCTGCAGCAGCGGAAGCAGCGGCTTCCGGTGACATCGAGGCCAAGGCAAGCAGAAGAGTTACGGGCGACATATCAGTCCTGAGGGTTACCGACCGACGGGGAGGCCAGTCGGCTTTATTGTTGTTATCGGCTTAGAACTGCAGCGGTGAACGCTGGCTGAACCGCAGTTTAAAAATCCGGCCTGACCATGAGGTCGATCGCAAGAAAATCGTTCCATGAACGTCAGGTGTTGGAAGGTTCAACGCAAACAGGGGCGGAATCCGTCGATCCCGCCCCTCAACTTTTTGGAATGTTGGAGTGAGTGTGGCTTTAGAAGCGCACGCGCACACCGGCGGTCACACCGCGTCCACGGATCGGAGCGCGTTCGCCGAGGAACGAGGCGTGGCTCCAGGCCTTTTCGTCCAGCAGATTGGTGCCGCGTACGTAGATTTCGGCATCGGCCTTGTCGGCGATGTTGAAGCCGTAGGCAGCGGTTGCGCTCAGCAGGTCATAGCCGGGGGTCTTGTCTTCATAGTCGGCGACCTTGGCCTGTTCGAAGACGTGGCTGTAATCCAGTTCACCCGACCACGGGCCATGATAGCCCGACAGGCGAGCGCCCAAGCGGCCCGCGGGGATGCGGGGCAGGTTATCGCCGCTGTCCAGCTTGGCGCGGACATAGTCGCCATAGACGGTTGCGCTCAGGGCCGCCGTGATCTTGGCGGTCACCTCGGCGTCGATGCCGGTAAATTTGGCATCCGCCTGCTCGTAGCGGATCAGGCGGAAGTCTTCGTGCTGATCCAGAGTGTTGGCGAAGATGTAGTCGTCATAGTCATAGCTGTAGACGCTGACGGTACCGGTCAGGCGACCCTCGACCTTGCGAAGGGTCAGTTCGGCGGACTTGGCGGTTTCGAGGTCTAGCGTTGCGGTGCCCAGCTCATAGGTGTTGGTCGCCAGGTGGACACCGCGTGCGAACATTTCCTGAGCTGTGGGAGCACGCTGCGAGCGCGCCAGAGACAGGGCGACCGTCCATTGCGGATTGAAGTGCCACAGAGCCGAAGCGGAGACGGACAGCGGGTCATGATCGACCGACGCGCCGTTCAATACGGAGGTTTCGGTCCAATCCTTGCGCACTGCGCTTTCCAGATGCCAGCCGCCCAGTTCGTACTCTTCCATAACGAAGAGGCCGGTGGACTGGGTTTCGGTCGGGCGCAGATAGGACTCCAGACCCACTGCACCGAACTCGGTCTTGCTGACCTGCACACCACCGACGCCGCGCAGGCCGTTCCATTCGGTGTGTTGGACTTCGAGGCGACCGTCATAGCCCTTGTTGCTGAAGGTGGTCAGGACTTCGCCTTCTTCCACTTCCTTGTGCTCGTAGTCGGTGTAGCCCGCGCGCAGGCGAACGCGTTCGATACCTTGTACCGGGTTGCGCAGCTCGCCGCGCAGGTCGACCCGCTGGCTTAGCAGGCGCACTTCCGGTGCTGCGTGGTCGTGTTCATCCTCGTGGTCGTGATCGTGGTCGTCGTGGTCATGATCATCGTGACCGCCGCAATGCAGCGAGGTGCCATGCAGGTGGCACGAGGCGAACTCGTGGCTGTGGCCCGACAGGCCGTAGGTGCTCTTCTGCTGGGTGAAGGCCGCACCCAAATAACCCTTGTCGCCGATCCAGGAGGCACCGATCGTGCCGGTGAAGGTGTTATTGTAGCTGCCGTCGAGGCGGTCTTCGTCGCTGTCCGGAATACGGTAATCATCGCTACGGCGTCCCACAGCTTCGAGGCGCAGGGCGAACTGGCCCGCGCCAACCGTCAGGCCGACAACGCCGGCGTCTTCGTTATCCACGCTGCCGTGGCGGTATTCGACCACACCCTCACCACCGTTCAGCGGGATGCGGGTCGGGATCTTCTTGTCCAACAGGTTAACTGCGCCGCCGATGGCACCACCACCATAGAGAAGGGCCGACGGGCCGCGCAGGATTTCCACGCCTTCCATCAGCAGGGGTTCGCCCGAAACGGCGTGGTCGGGGGAAACTTCCGAGGCGTCGATCAGGCCAGCGCCTTCGCTGAGGATTTTAACGCGCGGGCTGGTCTGGCCACGGATCACGGGGCGGCTGGCACCACCACCGAAGGCGTCGGAGTTTACGCCGGGCAGGCTGCTGAGGGTGTCACCCAACGTCGAGGTGCGGCGCTGAACGAAGGCTTCGCCACTGAGCAGGGAAACGTGAGAGGCAACGTCGTCACCGGAACGGCCCAAAGGCAGGGCGCGGACGACGATTTCCTCAACCTCGGTGACATGGTCGTGGGGATCGCCGCTAGCTTGCTGTGCGTGGGCCGCGCCCGCGCAAAGGGACAACAGCGAGACGGAAAGAAGCAGAGACTTGTTCGTCATAAACACCACCATAAGACCTGATGGAGCGACGTGATATGTTATATTATATCACTTCGCAACCGCTTTCCGTTCAAAGCGTCGGAGCCGCGCATGCTCTGTGGCGTTTAGGTCATATCGGCTGGCCATCGGGCGGCTCCAACAGCGGGGAAACCACCATGCGGATGATTCAACTGGGCCTGATCCTGCCCTTGCTTGCGGCCTGTCAGCAACAGGCCGCGCCTCAGGAAACGGGCGGCGGGTTGAATCTGGATCCCGCGATGGCCTCGCAGGTCGTGACCTATGCCTGCGGCGAGGGGCAGCCTTTGACGGTCAGCTATGATCAGGGGGGGCTGGCGCATATGACGCTGAACGGCAGCGAGGTCCGGATGACCGCCCGTGGTGCGCAGCGCGGCATAGAATACAGCGACGGGCGTGTGAGCTGGCGTCTGGTCAACGAGGACAACAAGGATGTCGGCACGCTGACCCAAGCTGATGGAGAGGCGCTTCAATGTACGCGCGTCGCCAATACGGCGGCTCCGGCACCGACCCTGACGGCCTGCCGTGCAGATCAGCTTGAGATGGAAACCGGCGAGATGGACGCCGGTATGGGCCATCGCCATTTGCCGGTCACTCTAAAGGTTAAGGGCGCGACGGGCTGTCTTCTGCCGAAGTGGCCCGAACTCAGACCCGTTCAGGACCAGACCAGTGCCCTGAAAGTCCAGCGCACGACGGACAGCTACTTTGCCTCAGTCGAGGGCAAGGACCGTATCGAACTTAAAGCGGGAGACACCGCTCGGTTCTTCATCGGCTGGTCCGTTATCCCCAATGAGGCGCAGGGCGAGACAGTCTGTCCGAAGGTGAGGGGATGGAATGTCTATGCACCCGGTGGCGGCGCTCTGCCGACCATTCCGGCCGACATCGAGGCCTGCGGCGGCAAGGTCACGCTCTCGGCCTTTACGGATGCTGCGGAACGAGGGAATACTCCGCCCAAGGCCCCGTAAGAATAGGGGTTTAATCCTGCGGAAAAACGGCGTAGCGAGCAAACATGACCCAATCTGCGAATCCTGCATTCTACGAACGTGTTTCGGCTGAACTGGCTGATATCGACGCACAGGGCCTCACCAAGCCCGAGCGCGTGATCGCCTCGCGCCAAGGGCCTGTGATCTCGGTCAACGGCCGCGACGTGCTGAACTTCTGCGCCAACAACTACCTCGGCCTGGCCGGTGACGAGCGCGTCACCCAGGCCGGTATCAAGGCGCAGGAAAAGTGGGGTGCGGGTACCGCATCGGTTCGCTTCATCTGCGGCACGCTGGAAATCCACAAAGAGCTGGAACGTGCCATCGCCGACTATCTCGGCTTTGAGGACACCATCCTGTTCGCCGCCGCCTTCGACGCCAACGGTGGCATCTTCGAGCCGCTGTTCAGTGCAGAGGACGCGATTGTTTCGGACAGCCTGAACCACGCCTCCATCATCGACGGTGTGCGTCTGTGCAAGGCCAAGCGCTATCGCTTTGCCAACTCGGACATGGCCGATCTGGAAGCCCAATTGAAACAAGCCCGCGCAGACGGTGCCCGCGACATCATCATCGCCACCGACGGTGCCTTCTCGATGGACGGCTACATCGGCAAGCTGGATGAAATCCGCAAACTGGCCGACCAGTATAACGCCCTGATCATGGTCGATGACTGCCACGCCACGGGCTTCCTTGGTCCCAAGGGCCGCGGCTCGTTCGCGCATAATGGCGTGAAGGTTGATTTCGTCACCGGCACCTTTGGTAAGGCGCTGGGCGGGGCGATGGGCGGCTTTATCTGCGCCAATGGCGATGTGGTTTCGCTATTGAAGCAGCGCGCCCGTCCGTACCTGTTCTCGAACGCGCTGGCCCCTGCGGTTTGTGGCTCGTCGCTGGAAGCTATCCGCATTGCTGCGGGCGAGGAGGGCGACAAGCTGCGCGAGCAACTGTTTGCCAATGCCCAGCGTTTCCGCTCGAAAATGGCAGACGCAGGTTTCGACCTGCTGCCGGGCGAGCACCCGATCATTCCGGTCATGCTAGGCGATGCCAAGCTGGCGCAGGACATGGCCGCCCGGTTGCTCGAACTCGGCGTCTATGTGATCGGATTCAGCTTCCCGGTCGTGCCGCGTGGTGCAGCCCGCATCCGCACCCAGATGTCGGCGGCTCATACCTTCGAGCAAATCGACCAAGCGGTCGCCGCCTTCACCCAAGCGGGTAAGGAACTGGGCGTCATCGCCTAAGGGCGGACATAATACCGGATCATCACAGGTGTCCCGAGAGAGGCCGTGATGATCCGTTTCAGGATTTAAACTGCTCTTTTAAGGGCAGGCGAAAAACACTCAGGGAGTGAAACGATGGCCGATACTATGCAGGCGCTGGCCAAGACCCAGCCCGCTGAAGGTCTGGAACAGATCACCGCGCCGATCCCGGAATATGGTCCGGAAGACGTTCTGATCCGCGTGCGTCGCACGGCGGTTTGCGGCACCGACATCCACATCTGGAACTGGGACGAGTGGTCGCAAAAGAACGTGCCCGTTCCGATGATTACCGGTCACGAGTTCGCTGGCGATATCGTTGCCATCGGTGCCGAAGTGGACCGCCCGCTCAAGATCGGCCAGCGCGTCTCGGCGGAAGGTCACGTCATCGACCTGAACTCCGAGGCCGCCCGCGCAGGTCACTTCCACCTCGATCCGCACACGCGCGGTATCGGCGTGAACCGTCAGGGCTGCTTTGCCGAATACGTGGTGGCTCCGGCCTTCAACGTGATCGAACTTCCGGATGATGTGCCGTACGAAATCGGTGCCATCCTCGACCCGTTCGGTAATGCCGTTCACACCGCGCAGCAGTTCGACCTGCTGGGTGAGGACGTTCTGGTGACGGGCGCAGGCCCGATCGGCGTCATGGCCGCCGCCGTGGCCCGTCACGCCGGTGCGCGTACCGTGGTGCTGACCGACATCAACGACTTCCGTCTGGAGCTGGCGCAAAAGGTCGTGCCGGGCGTTCGCACCGTGAACACCACCAAGGAAGACCTGCACGACGTGATGAAGGAACTGGGCCTCAAGGTCGGTTTCGACGTGGCGCTGGAAATGTCGGGCTCGCCGATTGCCTTTAAGCAATGCGTGGACACCCTGATTATGGGCGGTGGTCTGGCGCTGCTGGGCATTCCGTCCAAGCCGACCGAGACGGACTGGGGCCAGATTATCCTTAAGGCCATCAACATCAAGGGCGTCTATGGCCGCGAGATGTTCACCACTTGGCGCAAGATGCTAGGCCTGCTGAAAGCCGGTCTGGACCTGCAGCCGCTGATCACGCACCAGCTGCACTACAGCGAGTTCCGCGAAGGCTTTGAGGCGATGAAGTCCGGTCAATCCGGCAAGGTCATCCTGAACTGGGACTAAGAATACAAAACCCCGCCGGTTACGGCGGGGTTTTTCATTCAGGGCGCGACTGGCTCGCTGGCGGTGCTCGAAGTCGATTTGAAAACGATGATGGCGAACAGGACCATGCCGAGCAGGGTCGTGATGGCTGTCAGACCCAACAACGGACCTGCCAAGGCGAGGGTGGGCGCATGCTCCAGTTTGACCAAGGCAATTGTGGAACCATCACCACCAGACTGGCCACGCTCATCCACAGATGAGCTTGCGGCAGACGACCAACAGCGGCATGGGGCATAACCCGATAATAGAGCCCGTAGAGGGACATCGACACCCAGCCCAAGAGGTTTAAATGGGTGTGGGCCGTAGCGGTTGTGTATTGGTGCGTCATGCCCATGAAGTTGCCCCAGATCATACCGAGCAGGGCACAGACGACGGCGAGACGCAGGAATGTGTTCGACAGACGGTGGGGCATCGGACGGCCTTTATGGCAAAGGTTGATGCAACTCTAATATTTGAAAACGCCGTTCTTTCAAATTGGGGTTGTGCGCTGCCTAAATCCCCACAGCCTTGAGCCGTTGTCGCAGCGGCGCGATCCACGCCTGCGCGGCATCGCCGCCCCAAAGGTGCCACGCGATATAGCCCGCTGACGGCTTGCTCGGGTGGCCCCAAAACTTGCCGCGTTTGTCGACGGCGTGGCGGGCGAACCATGCGTTCATGACCTTGATGTCGCGGTCGCTGACACGCTCGCCCGAGGACAGGCGACGGGCGCGTTCCAGACCCACCTCCGTGCCGCCGCGCCCGTGCTCGCGGCGAAGGGCGATGCCATAGTTGGCAGCTTCGATCACGGCGTCGGTCGGGGTGCGTTCCTCGTCGCTAATGGCGGGGTGATCGATGAACATCGACGGTTTTCCTTGACCTTGGCCCCGCGTCAGGAGACGAGCGCCTTTATGAACTATCGCCACAGCTTCCACGCCGGAAATTTCGCCGATCTCGTCAAGCACGCTCTGGTGCTGTGGCTGATGCAAAAGATGCAGGCCGATGGCCCGCTGCACGTGCTGGATACCCATGCGGGTGCAGGCTTGTACGATCTGTCGGGCGATGCGGTTCGCTCCAAGGAAGCCGAGGCGGGCGTGGCGCGTCTGATGACCGCCGACAACCGTCCTGCGCTGATTGAGGCTCTGGCCAAGGAAGTGGCGCAGTTCAATCCGCAAGGCGGCGTGCGTTTCTATCCCGGCTCACCCGTGCTGATTGCGCGGGCGCTGGCCAAGGGCGGCACCTATCGCGGGTTCGAGTTGAACCCTCCGGTCAAGGCGCTGCTGGACGAAGCCTTGGCAGACTATCCGAATGCACAAGGGTTCCAGGGCGATGGCTATGACCTCGCCACCAATGCTGCGCTCAAGTCTAAAGGCCCGCTGGTACTGATCGACCCGCCTTTCGAGCGCGGGGATGATTATATCCGCTCCGCCGACACGGCAGCGACCATCGTCAAGCGCGACCCCAAGGCGGTGGTGGCCATCTGGACCCCGCTCAAGGACATGGAAACCTTTGACGGCTTCATCCGTCGTCTGGATCAGGCCAAGGCTCCGAATGTGGTGGTGGCCGAGGCGCGTCTTCGCCCGCTGACCAATCCGATGAAGATGAACGGCTGCACCATGACGGTGGTCAATGCGCCCGCTGGAACCGAGGCTGCGGCCAAGGAAATCTGCGGCTGGGTTGCCTCTACGCTGGGCGACGAAAAGGCCAAGGCAGAAATCTGGACGCTGTAATCAGGGTTTAGAAACCCTGATGGCTTCATCAGCTTTCCTGAGGGTTGGAGGCATTGCCTAAAGGCATGGAGCGGGCCAGTGTGCCTGTCCCCAGTGCGTACCGGATCAAGCCTACCGATGAAGCCGATTGCCATCCTCGAGACAGGGTATCCGCCCGAAGCTCTCCGCGACTCCTTCGATGACTATCCGGCACGGTTTCGCGCGCTTCTGGGCGAAGACGCCCAGACGGTCCGCTTTGATGTGCAGCAGGGGCATCTGCCGGATGACCCTTCAGCCTACGCGGGCTGCATCGTTACCGGATCGGCGGCGGGGGTCTATGAGGACCATCACTGGATCCCGAAGCTGACAGAGTGGTTGCAGGCGGCGCGTGGTAGGACGCGTCTGTTGGGCATATGCTTTGGCCATCAGGTTATGGCCCACGCCTTTGGAGGACGGGTCGAAAAGTCCGACAAAGGCTGGGGCGTCGGCCTTCACCGCTACGACGTGTTGACCGAGGAGCCATGGATGCATCCGCGCTCTGACAGCATCGCCATCGCGGTATCGCATCAGGATCAGGTCATCGCCATTCCGGATGATGCCCGCGTTATCGCCCGCTATGATTTCACGCCTTTCGCGGGTTTGGCCTATGGCGAGGACGCCATCAGCTTTCAGTGCCACCCCGAGTTTCAGCCCGCCTATGCCGCAGCCCTGACGGAGCTTCGTCGCGGCACACGCATCGCCGATGAATTGGTGGACGCAGCCCTAGACAGTTTGAAACGCCCCAACGACCGTGCCGTCCTGACGGCATGGGTGAGGGCGTTCCTGCTGTTGACCCCGCCGCCGGTTGAAGGCGACGGCTCGGGTATTTGATTTCTGCTAAGGCTTGGGAAACCTGAATCCGGCATAAGCCCTCGCGGATTGGCCAATGGGTGTGGCTGATCCCCTCGGGGGGCTTAAGTGTTCGACGTCTGTAATGGTCTGAAACCTGCGACGCTTCGCAGTTGGGCCGCCATGTTTGCAGCGGCTGCCATCGGGCTCACGCCGCTAGTGGCCAGTGCAGCAAGTGCTGAAGGCGCTGATAATGCGCGCACAGAACTGCTGTTGGCCCATGTCGAAAAGCGGGCCTCGGCCACCAGCTTTGCGGCGCTTGAAGATTTCGGACACGAAGCGATTGCCCGCATCGATGTGGACGGATTGCGCCGGGTCCAACACGTACTGAATATCTATCTGAATAACAGTGAACTTGAGAGGGCCCGCTTCTGGAACGGGCATCTGGCGTCCAACGCCGCGCTGATTGACAACCGCCGGTACAAGAAGCTCGCCGAGTTGAACGAGATGATGATCGCCTACCGGCAGGGTGATCGTAGTCAGGCGGCCCGTATGCGGCAGGTGATGGATAGCACCTCGGACTGGTATGTCCGCTTGAACGCCGTGCGCTATTTTGCCGTGACCCGTTTTGACGATCACCAGGTCGGTGAGGGCCTAAAGCTTCTCTCGACTGTTCAGGCCCAGATACCGGCCAGCGACCCCGAGACGTTAGCGGCACGCGCCGGTGTGTGGGAAGTGATCGGGATCGGTCTGATGTCGCTCCACGACGTGGAAGGGGTGACCGATGCCTTCACCCAGTACGAAACCAAATTCGGTCATGATGACTGGCCGCGACCGGACTTCAGCACCCTCTATAATCTGGGCCGTATGGCGATCTTCATGGGGGATACCGAAGCGGCACAACGCTTCTTTGAGTCTCACGATCGGCTGACCCAAAGAGCGGATCTGCAGGGGCTGGCGGCCCACAATGCCCTGATGTGCGCCCGTGTGGCCCGCATTCAAGATGACATGCCACGCATCCTGACCTGCCTCAAAGACCATGAGACCCTGATGGATGACGTCTATCAGCAACAGCGGGCCTGGCCGCTGTTGGCAATGGCGCTGGCGCGACAGGGCGAGCCGGCCAAAGCCGAGGCAATTCTTGCCCGCTGGGAACAGATCAACACCAGCCGTCCAGGCAGTGCGCACAGCAATCTGGCCTTGAACGCGCGGGCCGAGATCGCCTTTGCGAAAGGGCGCTATTCCGAGGGCATGGCCCTGTTGCGCCGTTATACCCTGTTGAATGCCCGCAACGATGCGCGTGCCTATAGTGAAGGCATCAATCAGGTCACGCAGGACATGCAGCAGCAGCTGTCCCAGCGGCGTCACCAGCTGACCGTCGAACAGGCCAACGTGCGCCTGCAGGGAGCCATGATACGGGCACAGACCTGGATTGTGGGCGTGACCCTGTTCTTCCTTGTGTGCGGGACATTGTTTGCGATCTGGCTGTGGGTGCAGGCGCGCGAGCTTCGTCGGGCGCGCTTGCGGGCAGAGCAGGCCAACTCCGCCAAAACCCGCTTCCTTGCCAATATGAGTCACGAGATTCGCACGCCATTGAATGGCGTGATTGCGATGGCGGATGCCTTGGCGCAGCGGCCTCTGGCCAAGCATGACCGCGAACTGGTCCAGATCATCCGCACCTCGGGCAAGACGCTGGAGGGTCTGCTCAGCGATATTCTGGACAGCGCGCGGATCGAGTCCGGCGAACTACGTCTGGAGCAGGCACCGTTCGACCTGAAGGTCATGCTGAATGACGTCATTGAACTGTGGGGAGCGCGCGCGGAGGCCAAGGGCGTCAGCATCAATCTGGTCTGCACCGACGGTATTGATCGCAAGGTGATGGGCGACGTCGTGCGGTTACGGCAGGTGCTCAACAACCTAGTGTCGAACGCGCTGAAGTTCACCGAGGCGGGATCAGTGACCGTCGAAGCCCTGCTATCCGAGCCGGACCGTGTCTATTTCTGCGTGACCGATACCGGTGTCGGATTTGATGACAAGGTGCGCCAGCGCATCTTCGCCCGCTTCCAGCAGGCCGATGAATCCATCACGCGTCGCTATGGCGGTTCCGGTCTGGGGCTCAATATCTCGCAAGAGTTGATCGGTTTGATGGGTGGTCAGATGGACTGCGCCAGTATTCCGGGCCAGGGCGCAAAGTTCTGGTTTGAAATTCAACTGCCGCGTGTACACTCTGATCCTGTTGTTGCCGACAAGAGGGACCTGATGGCCGACCACTCGGTTGCCACCTCGACGGGACTGGGGCTGAAAGTTCTACTGGCGGACGACCATGCGGCGAACCGTAAGGTCGTGGAGGTTCTGCTCGCGCCGCTGGATGTCGAAATCGTATCGGTCATGGACGGCGAGATGGCCGTGGCCGCCTTCACGGTTGATCACTTCGATCTGGTCCTGATGGATATGCAGATGCCGGTTATGGATGGCCTGACAGCGACCCGACGTCTGCGCGAAATCGAGCGTCGCGACGGGCGCGTGCACACGCCGATTGTGATGCTGACGGCCAACGCCATGGCCGAGCATGTCGAGGCCAGTTTGGCAGCAGGGGCCGATGCCCACCTGACCAAACCGCTAACGGTGCAGTCGCTGATGAACAGCATCAACAGCGTGCTCGACGTCGCCGCTTAAACGAAAAAGCCCGCCTCATGTCGAGGCGGGCTTTTTGTTTGCTCAGGCGCGGTGGCTTAGGGCCACTTCACCAGTGGCGGCATCGAGGACAGGATCGACTCGGTGTTACCGCCGGTCTTCAGGCCGAACATGGTGCCACGGTCGTACAGCAGGTTGAACTCGACATAGCGGCCACGTCGGATCAGCTGCTCTTCGCGCTGTTCCTCGGTCCACGGCTCGTGCATGCGGCCCGCCACGATGTCGGAATAGACCTTCAGGAAGTTCTTTCCGACGTCCTGCGTGAAGGCGAAGTCCTCCTCGAAGTCACCGGTGTTGTGGTGGTCATAGAAGATGCCGCCCGTACCGCGCGGCTCGTTGCGGTGCGGCAGGAAGAAGTACTCGTCGCACCACTTTTTGTACTCCGGATAGTATTCCGGATCGTACTTATCGCACGCGTCCTTCATCGCCGCGTGGAAGGCGATGGTGTCCGGGTGATCGTCGCGGCGGTCTGCGTTCAGCACCGGCGTCAGATCGCCGCCGCCGCCAAACCAGTTCTCGGTGGTGGCGATGAAACGGGTGTTCATGTGCACAGCCGGAACATTCGGGTTCACAGGGTGGCAAATCAGGCTGATGCCGGTCGCGAAGAAGCGCGGGTCCTCAGAAGCACCGGGGACATTCTTGGCGTAGTCAGTCGGAAACTCTCCGAACACGGTCGAGCAGTGGACGCCCACCTTTTCAAACAGGCGGCCCGACATCATGCCCATGACGCCGCCGCCGCCCGCAGCGCGGTCCCAAGGGGTGCGTACAAAACGGCCAGCGGTCTCGCCGTACAGTTCGGCAGGGGCGGCGTCTTCCAACGCCTCGAAACCGGCGTGGATCTGATCGCGCAGGCTTTCAAACCAGACGCGGGCGCGTTCGCGACGCTCGTTCATCAGCTCGGGAGTAATTTCGGTCATGAGGGCTTCAACCACGATGCAGGCTCGGTGAACAGTCCGAGGATGCGCGTCTGATGCCGCAGGTGATCAGTTTCCACCTTGATCTGGATCAGACAAGGTTTCGCACGCGGGCAGTTTCCTCGGAGGCGTGGCTGTGCCAGCGTGCGGGCCAGTGATTTTATGGAGGGGATACCCATGATGCGCAAACTGATGATGGTGGCAGCGGCCACCGCAGCGCTGCTGCCGGCGATTTCGGCCCAGGCCCAGACGGCACCTGTGCGCAGCCACGCTGCGACGGAAGCTCATGTGCGCCAGATTTTGCGCCGAACGCCGCTGATCGACGGCCACAACGACCTGCCGTGGGCCTTCCGTCAGGGCTATCAGAATGATGTGCACGGGGTGGACCTGACGAGTGATCTGTCGATGAGCACCCGTTTGCATACCGACATTCCGCGCCTTCGCGAGGGCGGTGTAGGGGGCCAGTTCTGGTCGGTCTATGTTTCGGCCAACATGAGCCAGCTCGAAGCGGCCAAGGCGACGTTCGAGCAGATCGATACGGTCAAACGCATCGTCGCGGGCTATCCGCAAACCTTCGAGATCGCCACCACGGCAGACGACATTGTGCGCATCCACCGTCAGGGCAAGATCGCCAGCCTGATTGGTATGGAAGGCGGCTATTCCATCGACGACAGCCTTGGCCTGCTGCGCGAGTTCCGCCGCGCGGGCGCGCTGTACATGACGCTGACCCATTCCAAATCGACCAATTGGGCCGACTCGGGCACGGACGCGCCGAAGTGGGGCGGGCTGAACCCGTTTGGCGAAGAAGTCGTCAAAGAGATGAACCGCATTGGCATGATGGTGGACCTAAGCCACGTCTCGGCAGAGACCATGCGCGATGCCCTGCGCGTTTCCGAAGCGCCGGTTATCTTCTCGCACTCGTCGGCGCTGGGCGTGACGGCACACCCGCGCAACGTCCCCGACGACGTTTTGGCGCAGATGAAGGACAATGGCGGCATCGTCATGGTGACCTTCGTACCCGGCTTCATCAGCGAGCAGGTCCGCGAATGGAGCTCGCGCCGTGCGGCAGAGGATGCCCGTCTCAAGAGCCTGAACCCCGGTGATCCAGATCGGGTCAAACGCGAGATGGATCAATGGATTGCGGCCAACCCGATCCCGCGCGCGACGCTTCAGGACGTTGTGGCGCACATCCAGTACGTCCGCGACAAGGCGGGCATCGACCACGTCGGTCTGGGCGGCGATTTCGATGGCGTGGACAGCCTTCCGGTGGGGGTAGAGGCGGTGGATGCCTATCCGCGTATTCTGGCCCAGCTGATCCAGAACGGCTGGACCGATGCCGACATCCGCAAGCTATCCGGCGAGAACATGCTGCGGGTCATGCGTCAGGTGGAATCGGTTGCTGCCCGTAAGCAGGGCGAGCGTCCAAACCTGTCTCGCATGCCGCAGCAGTAAGGGCGGGGATATGGGAAACGCCGTGACCAAGCTATGCGCCATTAGCGCGCTGATTGGTGCCGCATCCGTTGTTGCGGCGTGCGCTACAACCCCTGCAAAGCAGAGGGTCGAAAGCTATGTGGACATCGAGTGCACCTTGGCTCCGGACCGAAAGCCTGTCGATTGTGTCGTGGTAGAGGAAAACCCGACGGGTTACGGTTTCGGTGCCGAGGCCATGGCAGTCATTATGCGCGGCACTCTGAGTTCTGCTTCTGCCTCGAGCGTGGTGCAGAAGTTCCGTACGCGAATTAGAATTTCGACCGATGTCGAAAACCACGAATCGACGGGTAGGGCAGAAGGCCGATCGCGCGTCCGAGAAATCCATCGGCAAGGCTCGCTTGCCGGATAATGATTTTTTTGTTGAGCGTCCCCCGATGAAAAAGGGAGCCTGATTTCAGGCTCCCTTTCTTACTTCGTGGATTGGAAATGTCCGGTCTGGCGAAGGCCTTCCCAAAGGGTGATGCCCGCGGTGACCGACAGGTTCAGCGAGCGAGCATTGGCCTCCAGCGGGATGATAATCCGCTCGTCCGCAGCATCGTGGACGTAGTCGGGCGCACCCGCACTTTCCTTGCCGAACAATAGGATATCATCGTCTCTAAAGGCGAATTCGGCCATCGACGTCGCTCCCTTGGTCGTCATCAACAGCAAACGACCCGGCGGCTTGTCGCGCAGGAAATCTTCCCAACTGTCATGACGGGTCATGTGGGAGAGGGGACCGTAATCGAGCGCAGCGCGCTTCATTGCACGGTCGTCAAAAGTGAATCCGGTGGGCTCGATCACGTGCAGTTCGACGCCGAAACAGGCGCTGAGACGGATACATGCCCCCACATTCTGCGGGATATCTGGTTGAAAAAGGGCGAGACGCATTCTAAGGCCCACTCATACGCGCGGGAGAGGGCCTTGTCGTGTCTTTTGTTGCGACCGCTTCTCAAGTTGCTTTTGCGACTTGAGATTGGGGTGGTCTAAACCAAGGCAGGATGGCAAAGCTTTGTTTTCCGCTTGTGAAGGTTCATGCCGACTGGACGTCCCGCATGCGTGCGGGAGGCTGATCGGATTGCAGAGGTGATACGCGTGGCCGAATCGGTCGTGAATCCTGAGGGCCCTGAAGGCCAAAACGGTGGTGGCGAAGCTACTCGCCGCGACTTCATTCATATCGCTGCGGGCGCTGCCGCGGCGGGCGCAGGCGCGATGATCGCCTGGCCGCTTATCAACCAGATGAGCCCGGCTGCCGATACGCTGGCCTTGGCATCGATCGAATTCGATCTGTCCAAGGTTCAGGAAGGCCAGCAAGTGGTCATCAAGTGGCAAGGCAAGCCGGTGTTCGTGCGCTATCGCACCCCGGCCGAGCTGGCCAAGGTCACCTCGGAAGGTGCCGTTGGCTCGCCGCCGCAGACCGACGTGGAGCGCACCAAGGCCGGTCACGAGAAATATCTCGTGGTCGTTGGCTCGTGCACCCACTTGGGCTGCGTGCCGACCTTCAACGCCGGTGATTACGGCGGTTGGTTCTGCCCGTGCCACGGTTCGCACTACGATGCATCGGGTCGTATCCGTAAGGGTCCGGCACCGCTGAATCTGGTCGTACCGAACTACGAATACCTGTCCGATACCCGCGTTAAGATCGGCTGAGGACGTACCGAGGACCCATGAGCAATCACGAATCCACTTACGTCCCTAAAACCGCGATTGAGCGGTGGCTGGACACCCGTCTGCCGATCGTCCGTTTCGGCATGGACTACGCAAATCTTCCGACGCCACGTAACCTGAACTACTGGTGGACCTTCGGCGGCATTCTGGCGATCTGCCTGATGACGCAGATCATCTCCGGTATCGTTCTGGCGATGCACTACACCCCGCACATCGGCCTGGCTTTCGCCTCGGTCGAGCGCATCATGCGCGATGTTCCGGGTGGCTGGCTGATCCGTTACGTGCACGCCAATGGCGCGTCGATGTTCTTCATCGCCGTTTACCTGCACATGCTGCGCGGCCTCTACTACGGCTCGTACAAGGCACCGCGCGAGATGATCTGGATCATCGGTTGCGTGATCTTCTTCCTGATGATCGCCACCGCCTTCCTCGGCTACGTTCTGCCGTGGGGCCAGATGTCGTTCTGGGGTGCTGAGGTCATCACCAACCTGATCGGTGCTATCCCGGTTGTTGGTGAGCCGATCCTGATCTGGCTGCGTGGCGGTCCGGCGATCGACAATGCGACCCTGAACCGCTTCTTCTCGCTGCACTACCTGCTGCCGTTCGTTATCGCGGGTTGCGTGGTTCTGCATCTGTGGGCTCTGCATGCTGCCGGTCAAAACAACCCGGTCGGCATCCTGATCCCGAAGGACCGCGAGAAGAAGGACATGCTGCCGTTCCACCCGTACTTCACGGTCAAGGACGGTTTTGCCATCATCCTGTTCTTCATCCTGTTTGCCGTGTTCGTGTTCTACAACCCGAACGCTCTAGGCCACGCCGACAACTACATCCCGGCTAACCCGCTGCAGACGCCGGCCCACATCGTGCCGGAGTGGTACATGCTGCCGTTCTACGCGATCCTGCGCGCTGTTCCGGACAAGTTCGGTGGTGTCGTGGCTATGTTCGCAGCTATCGGCATCCTGTTCGTCCTGCCGTGGATCGACCGTTCGTCGGTACGTTCGATGCGCTACCGTCCGACCATGAAGATCTTCTTCGTGATCTTCCTGTTCGTCTGCTTCGGCCTCGGCTGGTGCGGTGCACAGCTTCCGGACGCTCCGGTCATCCCGGGCATGCCGAGCTTCACCCTACTGGATGGCAAGCTGAACTCGTACCTGTGGCTGACCCGTCTGTTCACCCTGTACTACTTCGCCTTCCTGGGTCCGATCATGTTCTTCGTTGGCCTGAAAGAGAAGCCGCTGCCGATCCCGGCATCGATCTCCGAACCGGTCCTCAAGACTGAAGCTGAGAAGGCCTGAGCCCGATGAGCAAAGAGAAAAAGATCGTGTCTTTCCGTAAGATCCTCGTCTCGGCCATTGCGGCTGCGGGTATCGTCGCTGTGGCATCTCCGGCGCTGGCCGCCGGTGGTGCCAAGCACCCGCGCGATGGTGGCTTCAGCTTCGAAGGTCCGTTCGGCACCTTCGACCAGGGCCAGCTGCAACGCGGCTACAAGGTCTATCGCGAAATCTGCGCGTCCTGCCACGGCATGGACCACCTGCACTTCCGTAACCTTGGCGACAAACACGGCCCGTTCTGGAATCCGAAATACCCGAACCCGAACGACAACCCTGTCGTGAAGGCTCTGGCCAAGGAACTGCAGGTTGCCGATATCGATTCGGAGACCGGCGAGGCGCTGATGCGTGACGCCACGACCGCAGACAAATTCCCGAACCCATATCCGAACGCCACGGCGGCTGCGGCTGCCAACGGCGGTGCGGCTCCGCCGGACCTGTCGGTGATGGCCAAGGCCCGTCACGACGGTGCCAACTACATCTACTCGCTGCTGTCGGGTTATGTGGCTCCGCCCAAGGGTCTGAAAATGGCTCCGGGTCAGAACTACAACCCGTACATGGCCGGCGACCTGACCCCGTTCTGGGAAGGCGAAGGCCATGCACCTCCGGGCGGCTTCATTGCCATGCCGGCTCCGCTGCGCGCCGGTCAGGTGAGCTACGATGACGGCACCGAAGCGACCGTCGACCAAATGTCGAAGGACGTTGCGGCCTTCATCATGTGGGCTTCCGAGCCCAAGATGGTTGAGCGCAAGCAGGCTGGTTTCGGCGTACTGATCTTCCTGATCCTGTTCGCCGGTATCACCTACGCTTCGTACCGCAAGATCTGGAAGGGCGTGGCTCACTAAGCCACCCGCTCCGGTGAAAAGATTGGCCCCGCTGACCGTCCGGTTGGCGGGGTTTTTCTTTGCCTTTGCGCCGACTGCGCTTAACGTCCCGCCATCTTATTGTTGCGGAGGGTAGGCCCCATGCGCCTGTTTACGACGGTTGCCAGCTTGGCGTTGAGCGCGGCTTTAATGTCGGGAGGTGCGATGGCGCAGTCGGTCTTCGACACCGCCCGTATATCCGAAGACATTCGCATCCTATCGGACGACAGCTTCGAGGGCCGCGGCATCGCAACGCCCGCCGAGCAGAAGGTCATCGATTTCCTAAGCCAGCGCTTTGCCGATGCCGGTTTTGCACCAGGCGGCGAAAACGGCGGCTGGACGCAAGCTGTCACCCTGAACCGTATCGCGTCGTCGAACGTGCGCGCTGCGCTGAAGCAGGGCGGGGAGGTCACGCCGCTGACGCAGGGCCAGCAGGTCACCATCAGCTCGCGCCTGCCGGGTAGTGATGTCGAACTGAAAGACGTCCCGCTGGTGTTCGTCGGCTATGGCGTGAATGCGCCCGAGCGCGACTGGAACGACTTCAAGGTCGATGTGCGTGGCAAGATCATCGTCGTGCTGGTGAACGATCCGGATTTTGAAGAGCCGGAACTCAACACCTTCGGCGGTCGGGCCATGACCTACTATGGCCGCTGGACCTACAAATATGAGGAGGCCGCCCGCCAAGGTGCGGCCGGCGTCCTGATCGTCCATGAGGACAGGCCCGCTGCCTATGGCTGGACGACGGTCGTCAACTCCTGGACCGTGCCGCAGTTCGACATCGTGCGCGCCGATCCGGCCAAGGAACGCGTTCCGGTCGAAGCCTGGATCCAGCGCGATGCTGCTGAAAAACTGTTCGAGGCGGCAGGCGTCGATTTCGAAGAGCAGAAGAAGCTGGCCCGCAGTCCCGATTTCCAGCCCGTCGACCTCAAGGCGACGATGGACGTCAGCTTTGACGTCGCTTCCAGCCAGATCGTGACCCACAACATCGTCGCCCGTCTGGAAGGCTCCTCGCGCCCGAACGAGACGATCCTTTACGGCGGTCACTGGGACCACATCGGCATCGCAACCGATGAGGGCGTAAACGGCGACAAGATTTTCAACGGTGCCGTGGACAACGCCTCGGGTACTGCTGCGTTGATCGAACTGGCCCGCCAATATGGCGCAGGTCCGAAGCCGGAACGCTCGATCGTCATGGTCGCGTTCACGGGCGAAGAATCGGGTCTGTTGGGTTCGGAGTATTATGCGGCCAATCCGCTCTATCCGCTGGAGACGACGGTCGCAGGCTTCAACATCGACGCCGCCAACGTCTATGGCCGCAAGGACAAGCTGAACATCACGGGCTTCGGTCACTCCGATCTGGATGACCGCCTCACGCAGGTCGCAGCCGCGCAAGGGCGCGGGATTGTGCCGGATGCAGGTGCTGCGGCCGGTATCTATTTCCGTTCGGACCACTTCCCGCTGGTGCGTCGCGGTGTGCCGATGGCCTATGTGAACTCGGCCGGTGACTACGTCGACGCGCCGATCGAGCCGCGGATCGCCGCCGCTGCCGAGTACGGCCGTATCGGCTATCACCAGGTTGCCGATGAATGGAGCGCGGACTGGGATCTGCGCGGCATGGCGCAAGACATGGAAGTCGTTTACGAGGCGGGCAAAGCACTGGCGAATTCGACCGACTGGCCGCAATGGAAGCCCACGTCGGAGTTCGCCGCTGTTCGTGCCCAATCCGAGGCGCAGCGTCCCTGACCGGACGTAGAAATATCGCAGGGCAGTTCGTGGGGGACTGTCCTGCAACCGAACCGTTCGCCTTGGCGCGGTTGTGGCATTGCTAGGAGGCCAAATGCCCAAATCCTTTCTTCGTGGCGTAGCGCTTGCCGCCCTCGTGTTCGTATCGGCTCCGGCCTTCGCGCAGGACTTCGAGGCGCAGCGTCTGTCGGACAGCATCCGTTTGATCAGCGCCGATGACTTCCAAGGCCGCAAGCCCGGCACCATTGGCGAGGAAAAGACCCTCGCCTGGCTGCAGGCCCAGTATGAAGCCATGGGCATGAAGCCGGGTGGTCGTGATGGCCAGTGGCTGCAACAGATCGACCTGCTGCGCCTGACCCCGAAGGCCGACGCTGTTGTGTCCGTTTCCAGCGCAGGCGGTGCGGCGACCTCGATTGCGCCAGCTGATGGCCTGACCGTCCGTGCCATCAACACGGCGGGTCTAGCGGACGTTGCCAATGCTCCGGTTGTTTTCGCCGGCTACGGCATCACCGCTCCCGAGCGGGAGTGGGACGATTATGGCGATACGGATGTGACCGGCAAGGTCGTAGTCGTCATGAGCGGCTCGCCGTCGTTCGGTAGCGAGTATCGCCGCTTCTATGCTCAAGAAGCGTACAAGGCCGACGAGGCGTTCCGCCGTGGCGCGGTGGCGATCATTACGGTCCAATCGGACTTTGCCCGCTCGCTGTCGCGCGCAGGTCGCCAACAGACCCTTAGCCCCGGTTCGGCTGAACTGCAATTCAAGGGCCAGTTGTCGGCTGAGCTGGCCAAGAGCTGGGGCATCGGCACCGTTGCAGAGGAAGCGCTCGATGCAGGTGCATTCAAGGCCCGCGCCCTGCCGCTGACCCTCTCGGTGAAGGCCGAGGAAACCAAGGACATTCTGGTCACGCACAACCTGCTGGCGCGACTGGAAGGCAACGAGTTCCCTGACGAGACCATCGTCTTCAGCGCACACTGGGATCACGTCGGCACCAACGATCATCCGGGCGACAACGTCTTCAACGGCGCATGGGACAATGCCTCGGGCACCGTCGGCGTCGTAGAAATGGCCCGCGAGTTCGCCAAGGCCGGCCCGTCCAAGCGTTCGGTCGTGTTCCTGCACGCCACCGCCGAGGAAATGGGTTTGCTGGGTGCCTATGGCTATGCGGCAGACCCCATCTATCCGCTGGCGACTACCGTGGCCGATATCAACATCGATATGTTGCCGCTGTCGGGTCCGACCCGCGATGTGCCGATCTTCGGCAAGGGCCAGAACACGCTGGAAGACATGCTGGACGTGTTGGCCAAGGCCGAGGGGCGCTACGTCTCCGACGACGGCCAGCCGGAGCAGGGCTTCTACTACCGTTCGGACCACTTCCCGTTCGCCCGCGCGGGTGTTCCGGCTCTGATGCCTTGGCACGGTGTGGACTTCGTGGACGGTGGCATCGAGGCTGGCAAGGCGGCTTGGCAGGAGCGTTTCGCTCGCGTCTATCACAAGCCCACCGACGAATGGTCCGAGGATCTCGACTTCACATCGGCGGTCGAGAACCTGACCCTGTTGTATCGTTTGGGCCGCGAACTGGCTGATAGCCGCGTCTGGCCGACGTGGAAGCCGGAGTCGGAGTTCGGTCAGGTGCGGGCACGCACCGACGCCGAGCGCGCCGACCCCCGCTAAGGCCATCTGCAGACGAAGAAGCCCTCCGCCAGATCGGCGGAGGGCTTTTCATGAGCGGCCTAGATCAGGCTGCGCTCAGCGCCTGTTCCAGATCCGCGATCAGGTCGTCGATATGTTCGATACCGACCGACAGACGCACGGTGTCTTCGGTGACGCCGGCGCGCTTTAGCTCTTCGGGCGAGAGCTGACGGTGCGTAGTCGAGGCCGGATGGCAGACCAGCGACTTGGCATCGCCGATGTTCACCAGACGGGTGAACAGCTTCACCGCATCCTGGAAGCGGGCACCGGCCGCGCGGCCACCCTTGACGCCGAAGGTCAGCAGACCCGACGCCTTGCCGCCAAAGTATTTCTGGATCAGGCCGTGCGAGGCGTGGTCCTCAAGACCGGCGTAGTTCACCCATTCCACCTTGGGGTGGGCCTTCAGCCATTTGGCGATGGCGGTGGCGTTCTCGACGTGGCGATCCATACGCAGCGCCAGCGTCTCTAGCCCTTGCA
>NZ_JSYD01000160.1:0-3383 GCF_054824005.1 Brevundimonas sp. GN22
GGCGCGTGGGGGATGGCACTGGCTCATGCCGGCCTTGGCGTATTCATTCTGGGTGCGGTGGTGGAAACCGGTTTCAAGGTCGAGGCCGCCCGCGCCCTCCCGCTCAAGGGCGAGGTTGCCGCCGGTCCGTGGAAGGTCCGCTTGGACGAAGTCAATATCGTTGAAGGCCCGAACTATCTGGCCGAACAGGGCAAGCTCACTGTGGCTCGCGCTGACGGACGGGGCCGTGAGAAGACCGTCACCGCCGAGCGCCGCTTCTTCCCTGCCGGTGGTCAGACCACGACCGAGGTTGGTCTGGATTTCCGCGGCCTCGATGACGTCTATGTCGTGATGGGCGAGCGCGGCCAGACCGAAGCGGGCGAACAGTCTTGGGTCGTCCGCCTTTACTGGAACCCGTGGGCGCGCCTGATCTTCCTTGGACCGCTGATGATGGCCTTGGGCGGGCTGGTCTCGCTTCTGGATCGCCGTCTGCGCGTGGGGGCAGGGCCGGGTGCTCGTCGCCGCAAGGAGGTCGGGGCTTGAGACGGATGCTGACACTGGGTCTGCTTGCGGCGCTGGTTGCCACGACGGCCTTGGCTGAACCGGCTGTAGGGCCGGATCGTCCGCTGGCCGATGCGGCACAAGAGGCGAGGGCGCGCGAGCTTTTCACCGATATCCGCTGTGTCGTCTGCCAGCATGAAGCCATTGCCGACAGTCCCGCAGCGATTGCCGCAGACATCCGTGCGCTGGTCCGCGAGCAAATAGCCGAGGGCCAGTCCGACGAAGCGATCCGTCGCGATCTGGTGCGTCGCTATGGGGACTATGTGTTGTTCACCCCGCCCTTCCGGTGGGGGACGCTGGTGCTGTGGCTTGGTCCATTCCTGCTGGCTATCGGGGCGGGCACCGCCTTGTTCATGCGCGCACGCAGACGCAAGCCGGAAGGGGCCGCGCTGGACGAGCGCGAGGAGGCCGAACTCGACGCATGGATCAAGGCCGACGACGAAAGCGGCCAAGCTTAACAAACTCGACATCTGCGGACGCGGTTTTGCCCCAGTTGGGACATGGCAAAACCTCGGTCAGTATCGAACCATTCTTGCATTGTAGGCATTGGCTTTAGCCAAGGGCACCTATATCCCTTGTTTGTGGAATTCACCGGATTCCAAAACGTAGACTGCAAGGACGACGATGCTGAAACGCAAGGAGTTCATTCTGGGGGCCGCCGTTGGCCTGACCTTCGCCGCAGCGGCGACGGCAGGTGGCGTCATCCAGTGGCCAGCTGCCGAGGCAGCGCCCGCATCCGCGACCCGGTTGGCACCTTCCGCAGGTGCGGCGGGTCTGGCATTCGCGCCGCCGCAGGGCGCGCCGCTCAGCTTCGCTGATATTTTCGAACAGGTCGCACCGGCTGTGGTGCAGATCGACGTCAAGACGCGGGTCCAGCGTCCGCGCACCATCCAGATTCCGGGCTTCCCCTTCCCGTTCACAGCACCTGAGCGTGGCGGCGCGGAGCGGTCCGAAGAAGACACCCAACTGGCTCCGGGCAGCGGGTCGGGCTTCTTTATCTCGGCTGACGGCACCATCGTTACCAATAACCACGTGGTCGCAAACGCCGAGGAAATCACCGTTAAACTCAGCGACGGCCGCACCTTCAAGGCGCGGCTTGTGGGCCGTGACGAAGCCTCCGATCTGGCTGTGATCAAGGTGGACGGCGACGCCTTCCCGTTCGTCAGCTTCGAGCAATCCTCGGAGCCGCGCGTCGGCGACTGGGTTATCGCGGTCGGCAACCCGTTCGGTCTGGGCGGCACGGCCACAGCCGGTATCGTTTCGGCCAAGTCGCGTGAAATCGGTGGCGGCGTCGCCAACGACTTCCTGCAGATCGATGCGGCGATCAACCGTGGCAACTCCGGTGGTCCGACGTTTGACATCTATGGTCGCGTGATCGGTGTGAACACGGCGATCTTCTCGCCGTCGGGTGGCTCGGTTGGCATCGGCTTTGCCATTCCGGCCAAGACCGCCAAGGAAATCACCGACCGTCTGATCCGCGGCGAAAAGATCGAGCGCGGCTATCTGGGCGTTCAGATCTCCGATCTCCAGCCGGACGTGAAGGAGGCTCTGGGCCTTGGCGCGGACACCAAGGGTGCCTTTGTGGCCCAGATCACGCCGGGATCGCCTGCCGCCGAGGCAGGCCTCAAGGAAGAAGATATTGTGACCTCGATCAACGGGGAGGCCGTCGACGGCTCGTCCAGCCTGACCCGCCGCGTGGCTGCCGCCAAGCCGGGTGACCGCCTGCGTCTCGAAGTCCTGCGCGAGGGCCGCCGCGAGACGGTCGATGTGCGCGCGGGTCGTCGCCCGTCCGAGGAAGAACTGAACCAGCAGATGGACGGTACGGAATCGCCCGATGCCCCGCCGCCTGCGGTCTCGGGTACGGTGGTCGAGGGCGTGACCGTGACCGGTATCACCTCGGCCCTGCGTCAACGCTATGACATTCCGGCCGACGTCAGCGGCGTGGTTGTCACGGCAGTCGAGGCCGGTTCCGAGGCAGGCAAGCTGGGCATGCCGCCGGGTCTGGTGATCCTGCGGGCCAATAACCGCGTGGTGACAGATGCCGCATCGTTCCGCGCAGCAGTCGATGCCGCCCGTAGTTCGGGTCGCCCCAGCGTACTGTTGATGGTCCGCTATCAGGGCGTGAACCGTTCGCTTGTCCTGCCCTTGGCCAAGAACCAGTGACGGTGAAAAGTGCCCTAATCTGGGTGCAAACCTGACGAAGGCTTAACTCACGGTTTCGGCGGCAATCTGTTAAGGTTGCCGCCGAATACCAATCTGGAGGGGTTCATGCGAATTTTGGTTGTCGAGGACGACGCCGAGGCTGCGACCGCAATGGTACGCGGGCTGTCCGAGGCTGGTCACGAAGTCACCCACGCCGTAGACGGTGCCTTTGGCCTGCTCGAAGCCCAAAAGGGTGGGTACGACGTCTATGTCGTGGACCGCATGATGCCGCGCCTCGATGGCATCGGCATGGTCGAGACCCTGCGCAAGGGTGGGGACCAGACCCCCGTCCTGTTCCTCTCGGCCCTTGGCGAAGTCGAAGACCGTGTGGTCGGCCTCAAGGCCGGTGCCGATGACTATCTGGTCAAGCCCTACGCCTTTGCCGAACTGATCGCGCGCGTTGAAGCCCTGTCGCGCCGTCGCGAGACGGGCGGCGTGCAGACCGTGCTCAAGGTCGGCGAGCTTGAAATGAACCTGATCGCCCGCACTGTGAGCCGCGAAGGTCAGGACATCGACCTGCAACCGCGCGAGTTCCAGCTGCTGGAGTTCCTGATGCGCCACGCAGGCCAGTCGGTGACCCGCACCATGCTGCTGGAGAAGGTCTGGGAATACCACTTCGACCCTCAGACCAACGTCATCGA
>NZ_JSYD01000161.1:0-7055 GCF_054824005.1 Brevundimonas sp. GN22
GGCGGCGACCGCCTCGTCGCGGCGCTGGGCGCTGATGACGCCCTCGGCATAGAGGTTCTCGGCACGGCGGGCGGTCTGGTCGGCCAGTTGTGCGGCGGATACCGCAGCCTGCCAGATGGAATAGACGGTGTTGACGTCCTCGCCGCGTGCGCCCTCGACGCTGAGCGACTGGATAGCCTCGGCCGATTTCAGCAGGGCTCTCGCCTGCATGTCTTTGGCCTCGACCTCGGGGCTGGACATAACAGCCAGCTCGGTTCCGGCGCTGACCTGCTGGCCTTCTTCGGCGAGGAACTGCTCGACGCGGCTCGGCACCTTGGTGGAGACGACAAAGGTCTCGGCCTCGACCATGCCCTGTATCTGCACCGGCGCGGGCTTGGCCGCGAGGAACAGGCCGACGATGATGAAGCCCACGACGAGCAGAGCCAAAAGCGCAATCAGCAGCGCCTTGACCGGCGGTTTCTTCTTCGGACGCGCCTTGGGGGCCGGAGCAGTTTCGGGCGGCATGATCTCGGTCATTGAGCGTCGATCCGGTCAGGGCGTTGGAGATAGTCGGCAAAGGTGCCGGTCTGGCCGCTGGTCGCCAGCAGGGCCGCCAGACTGAGCTGGTATTCATAGGCGGTCAGCGCGCGCTGGAGCTGGGCGGTCGCCAGCATATTTCGCGCATCGATAACCATGGCGGCGGTGGTCTCGCCCTCGCGGAAGCCGATTTCCTGAACCCGCAGGTTCTCGGTGGCGGCCCGCAGGCTGGAGTCTATCGACAGGAACTGGCGGCGGGCCAGTTCGGTTTGGTTATAGGCGCGGGTAACGAGAAGGCGGCTGTCCTCGCGGGCCTGTCGCTCGATCTCGGCAGCGGCGGAGGCTTGTGCGCGGGCGGCCCCGACCATTTCGCGCCGGTTGATCGACGACAACAGGGTGTAGCGCATGCCGATGCCAAAGGCCCAATCCGGCTCGGTCGCCAGCGCGTCGTCGGGGTTCATATTATAGGTACCAAAGGCATAGACCTTGGGCTTGAACTGCGAGGCGGCCAGATCGGCACCCGCCTCGGCCAGATTGCGGCCCGCGCTGGCTTGCGCGATGCGGGCGTTGGAGGGGCGCGCGGGATCGGTAAACAGATGAAGCCCGCCCACGCTCTCGCGGTTGACGAACAGGGGCGTAGCCGGATCGACCCTGCCGCTGGCCTCCATCAGACGGTCGAGGGCAGCGATGGCGTTTTGGTATTCCACCTCGGCGCGGTTGACCTGACGCTGCGCCGTGTCGCGGGCGACCTCGACCTGAAGCACCTGCGCGCGGGCCAGCACACCTTCGCGCTCCATGCGCTGTGCGTTCTCAAGATGGAGGTTGAAGCCGTCGCGCGTCTCGATGGCGACCTCCAGCGCCTCCGCAGCCAGCACCTGTCCGAAATAGACACGCACCAGATTGACGCTTTCCAGCTCTGCCGCCTCGGTACGGCGCGCCTCGGCCAGATCGAGATTGGCCGCTGCCGCGCGTTGCAGGGCAGGGACCGCTCCGCCCGTATAAATGGGCTGGATCGCCGTTACCGTGGGGCGGAACGATGTCTCGTCCAGTTGCAGGCGAATGTCCTGCGGCAGGGCGGTGAAGATTTCCGGCAGGACCTGTTGCAGCCTCTGCTCGATCAGACCGGCTAGATCCGGCGCGACCCCGATGGTGTCCACCAGTCCGGGGATGGCTGCGCCCAGATCCTGTTGTGCGCGGTCCAGACCATCGGCCAGCGGGATATTGAATGTCTTGCGATAGCGGATCAGCATGGCATCCAGCGACACGGTCGGGCGCATCAGGCCGTTGGCGACATTGGCATGCGCTTGCGCCGCCTGCTGGTTGTGGTCGGCGGCGCGGGACAGGTTCGACGTCTCGCGCAGTCGCGCCTCGGCCTGTTCAAACGTCAGGGCGCGGGCGGCGGAGGCCTCCCGCGTTACGCTGTCGGTGGTTTGCGCCATTGCAACGGGCGCTGTCAGCATCGTTGCTGCCAGCAAGCCCGCACCAAAAGCCTTTAGTCGTCCAGCCATCGCCTGTCCCCGCTTACTGCCCGGATCAACGACCTTCAGGCTATCAACGTTGCATACAGTAATGTCAATAAGGGTCGCTAGGCCGAGCGCCGGATCGGGCGGCTGCGGTCGGGAGACAGGCGGTGATACGGTACCCGCGCGACCCGCTCGCCGGTAAGGTAGGCAGTCGGTGCCTGTTGGAACAATTCCCCATAGGCGCGGTCATGCACATTCAGCCCGCCCGTATAGGCTCCGAACGATGGCATGATCAGACGCGAGCCGTCACCGATAAAACAGCGCCGCCGCACCGATCCCGCAGGGCCGCGCACGACGGCGCAGGGGTGAAGGTGGCCGCAAACCTCACCGACGGCCTCGCCTGCTAGAGGTTCGTGTCGCAGGACAAGTTGACCCAACCGCACCTCGTCGGCGCTGCGCCCGCCAAAGGCCGCGCCACCGTCGGGGTCGTGGTTGCCACTGATCCACACCAGATCGAAATCGCGGGCCAGACCCATGATCGCCTCACGCTCGGCCACAGGAATACGGCTGATCGCGCCCATGTCGTGCAGGCTGTCACCCAGAAAGACGAGGCATCGCGGCTGGACCGCAACCAGTTCGGCCATCAGCCGGTTCAGCGTTTCGCGCGTGTCATAAGGCGGAAGAAGCTGGCCCCTGGCCGCATAGGCCGAGCCCTTTTCAAAGTGCAGGTCCGACACCACCAGCGATTGGTGCTGCGGCAGCCACAGCGTTCCCGCCGCCCGCAGCACGCACGGTTCGCCCGCCACGCTAATCTGCATTAGCTCATGGCCTCATCGATCAGGGCGGCGTCTTCCAGCATCATATCGGCAGCAGAGGTTCCGGGGGCGCGTTCCTTGCCGATCTCCATCAGCATGGGCACGGCAAAGGGCGACACTTTCGGCAGATTATAGACCCTGATCCGCCCACGGATACGCGACAATAGTTCACCCAGACGCGCCACATCCAAAAGGCCCCGCGCCGCATCCTCTCGCGCGCAGCGCAGCAGCAGATGCTGCGGATCATGGCGTCTCAGCGTGTCGTAGATCAGGTCGGCGGAGAAGGTGACCTGACGTCCCGTCTTTTCGTGACCGGGCATGCGCCGCTCGATCAGCCCCGCGATCTGGGCGCATTCCTTGAACGACTTCTTCATCATGAAGCTCTCGTCCAGCCAGCTTTCCAGATCGTCGCCCAGCATGTCCTGTTCAAACAGGGCGTCGAAATCGAGATCGGCCATCGACCGCATCGACCAGATGCACAGCGAAAAGTCATTGGCGACATAGCCGATCGGCCCCACACCCGCGCGGTCCAGCCGACGTGTCAGCAGCATGGCCAAGGTGGTGTGCGCGAGAACGCCCTCGAACGGATAGACGATCATGAAGTGGCGCTTGCCGCGCTGGAACGTCTCGACCAGCAGGTCGTCCATGGCGGGGATGCCGGAATGGTCATCCTGCGCCTCCAGCCATTCCTGAACATCGGCGGGCAGGCGAGCCCATGTGTCGCGCTCGGCCATCAACCGCCGCACGCGATAGGCGAGGTGCGAGGAAATGGGGATGCGCGATCCGCCCCAGCTGGGCACCATCGGGTCGTCATCGCTGGTGGCGCTGACGATGGCATTGGTGCCTTCCACGCCTTCGAACCGCCAGATCTCGCCCGCGAAGACAAAGCTGTCGCCGATGCTCATCTGCTCGAACAGGGTCTCTTCGGCGTCGCCGATCTTGCGGCCCGTGCCACGCCGCCCCCGAGTGCGGACGGTCAGGGTCTGAGCCGCGACAATGGCCCCCACATTCATCCGGTGGCGGGCGATGATCTCTTTCGTCCGCGCCTTCCACAGCCCGTCGCGGCCCCGCACGATGCGGCGGTATTTGTCATAGGATTTCAGCGCATATCCGCCGGTCGATACGAAATCGACCACCTGTTCCCAATCCTCCCACGTCAGGTCGCGGTAAGGGGCGGCCGTACGGACCTCGTCGTACAACTCCTCAAGGTCGAAGGCTTCCGCACAGGCCACGCCCATAACGTGCTGGGCCAGCACATCCTTGGCCCCGTTGCGGATCGGCTCGCCATCGTGGGCGGCTTCCATCACAGCTTCCACAGCGGCTTGGCACTCCAGCATCTCGAACCGGCTGGCGGGGACCAGCACCGCCCGCGACGGCTCGTCCAGACGGTGGTTGGCCCGCCCGATCCGTTGCACCAGACGCGACGATCCTTTTGGCGCGGCCAGCTGGATCACAAGATCGACATTGCCCCAGTCGATGCCCAGATCGAGGGTGGAGGTACAGACCACGGCCTTCAGCAGGCCCTTGGTCATCATGGCTTCGACCTTGCGGCGTTGCTCGGCGGACAGGCTGCCGTGGTGAAGGGCAATCGGCAGGTTGTCGTCGTTCAGCCGCCACAGCTCCTGAAACGCATATTCCGCCTGCCAGCGCGTGTTGACGAAAACCAGCGCGGTCTCAGCGCTCTTGATGGTGTCATACACCTCCTGCATCGCATGCTTGGCGGTGTGGCCCGCCCACGGCACGCGGTTCTCGCTGAGCAGCACATCCAGTTCCGGCGGCGCGCCCGCTTGCCCGAAAACGATGTCGTCGCCCCTGTCCGACAGCCAGCCACGGATGGCCTTGGGGTCGTTCACCGTGGCTGACAGGCCGACGCTGCGCATCTTGGGCGCAAAGGCCCGCAACCGCGCCAGCCCCAGCGACAACAGGTCCCCGCGCTTTGACCCGTGGATGGCGTGGATCTCGTCGATCACGACACAGCGCAGGTCTTTGAAGTATTCCCGCGCCCCCTCCCACGCGCAGAACAGGGCCAACTGCTCGGGCGTGGTCAAAAGGATGTCGGGCGGGGCCAGCCTCTGGCGCGCGCGCTTCGATTGATTGGTGTCGCCCGTGCGGCTCTCGATGGCGATATCCAGACCCATCTCGCGCACCGGCGTTAGCAGATTGCGCTCCACATCTACCGCCAGCGCCTTTAGCGGCGAGATGTAGAGGGTATGAACCGAAGACAGCTCGCCCGGGGCCTTCTCCCGCTGCGACAGCTCGATCAGGCTCGGCAAGAACCCCGCCAGTGTCTTGCCCCCGCCCGTCGGTGCCACCAGCAAGGCGTCCTCACCCGCCAGCCCCTTTTCCACCATCGCCAACTGATGCGGACGCGCGCTCCACCCTCGACGGGCGAACCAGTCGGTGAAGCGGGCGGGGAGGATAAGTTCGGAAGATTCCATCAACTTATCATATGGGGAGGGATTGCGCTTATTCGACTCCCGACGTGGTCATTAGACTATTTTGATAGCGATGTTATTCTTATTGGTATCAAAGGGGCAAAACGAAAGTGGGAAAGAACGTGTTCAAGACTATCCTCCTGGGGGGAGGAACCCTTCTGTACGTGCTGTTAGGATTCCAATCCGCGTATGCTGACACAAAGCAGTTCAACCTAGCTTGCTCAGGCACTCGACAGGCGGATGGCGCGGTCGAACCGTTAGAATACGGGTTTAGGGTGGATGTCGATGCAATGAAGTGGTGTTGGGATCATTGCGAGCGCGTTTACGACATTGTCGCGGTACATCCTGATCGTATCGTTTTTGCTGAAGAGCAGGTTGAGACAGCTAGCCGTCGTTCTTCGATGCAAAATGAGGTGTCCAGAGTATCGGGTCAACATCGGATGTATTGGATAACTAGCAGACCTTATCCATTGTTTTTAGAAACGAAGGGGCGCTGCCGCATCGCACCGTTTACGGGTTTTCCTAGCACGCTGTTTTAACCTTTCAGCATCCCCTCAAGCACCCCCAACTCATCCGCCTCTCCCGCAGGCTTGTCCCAACGTATCCGGTTGATCCTCGGGAAGCGCATGGCGATGCCGGACTTGTGGCGGGTGGAGCGTTGCAGGCCCTCGAAGGCGACTTCGACCACCAGTCCGAAGTCGCGCGTGGCCTTGACCGCGCGGACGGGGCCGAAGCGGTCGGTGGTGTTGTCGCGCACGAATTTGTCGAGCTGTTTCAGTTCTTCATCCGTAAAGCCGAAATAGGCCTTGCCGACGGGGGTCAGGACGTATTGCCCCGCATCATCCGTGGTCCAGACGCCGAAGGTGAAGTCGGAATAGAAGCTGGAGCGTTTGCCGTGCCCGCGCTGGGCGTACATCAGCACGGCATCGACCAGCATGGGGTCGCGTTTCCACTTGAACCACGGCCCCTTGGGGCGGCCCGCCTCATAGACGCTGTCGCGGCGTTTCAGCATGAAACCCTCGGCCAGCCGCGCATCCCCCTCGGGCGGATTGGCGCGAAGTTCGGCCAGCTGATCCCAGCTTTCGATCTTGACCAGCGGCGAGATGTCGATGCGCGGTGAGGCGATGGCGGCGATGAAGGCTTCCAGCCGTGCGCGCCGCTCGGAAAATGGCAGGGCGCGGGTGTCCTCATCCCCGTCGGCCAGCAGGTCATAGGCCCGGATGCCCGCAGGATAGGCCGCCATGCGTTTGGCATCGACGCTCTTGCGGTTCAGCCTCTGTTGCAGGTCCGAGAAACTGCCCATGACGCGATCGCGGATGACGATCAATTCGCCGTCCAGAACACCCTCGAACTCCATCGCCTCGATCACATCGGGAAAGGCGTGGCCGATATCCTCGCCCGTGCGGGAATAGAGGCGTTTGATGCCGCCCTCGCTCACCGCCTGAACGCGGATGCCGTCCCATTTCCATTCGGCCACGAAGTCGGCGGGGTTCAGGCGCGGCATCTCCGTCGCCTCGTCGATCGGATGGGCCAGCATGACGGGACGGAACCGACCATGGGCTTCGACTTGAGGACGCTCGCCCCTGCCGTCCAGCCACGCCAGAAGATCGAGATAGGGCGGCTCCTGTCCGTGCCAGACCTCTTGAATGTCGGCCACGTCCACGCCGCCGTAATCCGCCGCCGCCTGCCACGCCAGCCGCGCCGATACGCCAACGCGCAAACTGCCCGTCACCAGTTTCAGCAGCGCCCAGCGCCCCTCGGCATCCAGCTCGTCCAGCCAGTTCTCCAACAGGCCCGGCACCTCACCGCGCTTGGCGGTATTCAGG
>NZ_JSYD01000162.1:0-671 GCF_054824005.1 Brevundimonas sp. GN22
ATCAGCGGGGTGCGAACGAGAAACCCGTTGGCGTCATAACCAGCGACCACCGTGTCCATGCCAACACCGGCCACCGGTACGATGTTGGGGGCGACCGTGGAATAGTCCACGCCCATGCCCGAGCAGATGCGATGAATGCGGCGCACGATCTCGTCGCCGTCATCCTCAGCGAAAAGCCCGACCGATTTCCAGCCTTTGGCCGTCCTGCCCAGCCATGGGAGGCTGTAGCGCGATGCCATGGCCACCATGAGCCACATGGCCAGCAAGGTCTTGCCGGAGCCGCCGTCGCCGTACAGCGCCGTGACGCAGCCGTTGGGGATCAGGTCGTCAACAAGGAACTCGCGCGGGTCTGGTTCGCGGTCGATCCAAGCCGAAAGATCGACAATCGGAAGCGTGGGTATTGCGGCGGGATGAAGGGGTGTTATGTTCAATAGAACAGCCCTCCGCCTTGGAGATCTGCGCCGCGTTCATGTCCCCACATAGAACGAGTAACAGCCCCGGTTTCGCCTGCAAGCGAGCCGGGGTTTTTCGTGTCTGCGCCCATGATACGCCCATGAAACGCGGGACAAGAACGGAACTCATGGAGAACAAAAGGGGACGATGGGGATTGAAAAACCTCGGACTTTCCGGTGATGCCGTTTGTTGACATCGTAGGGGTCACAGGTTCAATC
>NZ_JSYD01000163.1:0-1430 GCF_054824005.1 Brevundimonas sp. GN22
GCCGGTGTCACCCGCATCCGCCGCTGTGCGAAGCAGAATTTCGACAATCTCGCGGCCTGTCAGATTGGGGAAGGCTTCCTTGAGTAGCGCCATGGCACCGGCAACGACAGGCGAAGCGAATGACGTGCCGCCCATGCGCCAGCAGCTGTCCTCACAGTCACCGACCACTTCGCTGCCCGGTGCGGAAATATATACGTTCTGGCTGACACCGGCGCGGTTCGAGAATGTCGCCATGGCACCGTCAGGACCGTGAGCCCCCACGACGATGATAGCCCCCGCGAAGCGCGGGTCCGAGGCATAGCGCCCCGGCCATTCTGGGCTGGTGCCCTCCTCGTTACCCGAGGCGATGGCGAAGATGACGCCGGCATCGACGCCGCGCTTCAGAGCGGCTTCAAAGGCGGCTCCGAGAGGGCCTTCGCCACCCAGAGACATGTTGACGATACGGGCACCGTTGGCGACGGCATAGTCTATAGCGCGCACTAGATCGGACGATTTGAAACAGACATCGTCTTCGGGATCGGTGCAGTCGGATACCTCGGCGCGGATCGACATGATCGAGGCGTTGAACGCCACACCGACGGTGCCACGACTGTTGAAGGGGGCGGCGATAAAGCCGGCCACGCGGGTGCCGTGTTTGTCCGGGCCCTCGGGGCTGTTTCGGCCGATGACCACGTCGGTCGAGCGCGGCGAGATGTTGGCGGCCAGATCGGGGTGATCCATATCGATGCCGGAATCGATCACAGCGACAGTCACGCCCTGACCTGTCGCACCGGCCTGCCAAGCCGAATAGACCTTGGTGTCCGCTACGCCCCAGTTCAGCGTGTACTCACGAGCGGACTGCGCCGGAATGGGTGGCGGCTGGGTGGGCGGAGGCGTCGGTGGAGTGGGGGGCGGGGGCGCGGGCGGCGTAGGCGTGATTATCGAGCCACCACCGCCACCACCGCCGCCGCCACAGGCAGCCAGCGGGAGTGCGAGCAGGCCCGCCGTCAACGCAATCGATGTGTACCTAGCCTGTCTCATGAACCCTACTCCCCGCACTCTACCTTTCATTTATTGTAACGCTTGAAAGGCGTTAACCACCCTCGACCCCATTTCGGGGAGAAGGCAAGTCACAAATGCCGGGTAAGACGGGGAAGATTGGAGGCATGCCTCAGATTGGGTGCTGCCACACGGCCATGAAGGCGTAGCCGGGTTTGGCATCGCGGCGGTGCTGTTCGTCACGGATGGCGGTGGCTTGCAGTTGCAGGGACGAGCCGTCCGGCAGGGCGTGAAGGCTGCGTACGCTCATGTCGATCTCGCGGCCCGAAGGTGTGGCCGAGAAGCGGCGGCGCGAGAAGGTCACCGGATCGACGTAATCCAGCGGTACGTCGGCCAAGGTGGCTTCAAATGTGCCGCTTTCAATGCGCAGCGGCTGGCTGATTTCCCACATC
>NZ_JSYD01000021.1:0-28758 GCF_054824005.1 Brevundimonas sp. GN22
ATCGCCAGCCTTGCGCACGGCATCTCGCCCGGTAATCCCGGCCTCTGCCACAGCCGCCAAAGCCAGCGAAGACAGCGTGTTCCGCTGATAGTCCGCTTCCAGCGCCTGACGCACGCTGGCCGCCAGTGTACCGTTTCCGGCACCATCTTCGACAATGGCATACTGCTGCAGAGGCTCGGCCCGTTTCAACAGGACCGGCATGAACCCGCCCAGAACGGCAAAGAACGGCAGACTGAGCAGCGACAGCCAGAACCCGACCGTCTTTACATAGGCCAGCACTTCACGCTGGGCGATCAAAAGGGTGCGGTTCATCGGGCGGTCTCCGTCACAGCGGCATCCGTCTTGTGTCTCTGGTCATCGTCCGGATTTGCCCCCGTCAGGGCGATAAAGGCGTCGTGCAGCGATGGCTCTCGCAAGGCGAAACTGCGCACGTCCATGTTCGACATGAATGCCGTCCTCAAGGTCTGCTGCACCTCGGCATCGGGAGCCAGACGGGCCTTAATGCTCAAAACGTCGCCGTGCTGCTCGACCTGTTCAAAGCCGCTGATGCCCGGCAGGGCCGCAACCGACTTCAGGTCCAGCGCACCGTTGATTTCGAGGAAGCGCGGCGAAGTCGCCCGCGCCTGCTCAACCGTTCCCTCGAAGGCCTTTTGGCCGCGCGCCAGCAACACAACCTTGTCGCACAGACGCTCTGCATGTTGCATCACGTGGGTGGAGAACAGGACAGTCGCGCCATTTTCGGCCAGCGAGCGGATCATCGCCTCCAGCCCCTGCTGGTTCATCGGGTCCAGCCCCGAGAAGGGCTCGTCCAGAATGACAAACTCTGGCTGGTGAACCACCGAGGCGATCAATTGGACCTTCTGGGCCATGCCCTTGGACAGGTCCTTCATCTTTTTCTTCTGGGAGTCGCCCAGGCCCATCTGTTCCAGCATGTCACGGGCGCGCTTGCGGCCTTCGCTGGCAGGGAGGCCCTTGAGCGAGCCGAGATAGGCAATGGCCTCGACCGGCGTCATTTTTTTATAGAGGCCGCGTTCTTCGGGCAGGAAGCCGATCCGGTCGCGTACCTTCCGCCCGTCGTCCGCGCCCAAGATTTCGATGGAGCCGGAGGTCGCCGCCTGCAGGCCCAGAATCATGCGGATGCTGGAGGTCTTGCCTGCGCCATTCGGTCCTAGAAAACCGCAAATCTGGCCGCGCTGAACCTCGAAACCCAATGATTTTACGGCTTGAAAATTGCCGTAACTCTTACTGACGTCAGACAGTCTGAGAACAGTCGACATGACACCTCCTCGCGCCGTTAGGCCGTTGTGATAGCAGTCACGGAAACATGCCCATTGCGCAAGCGGTTAAACTACCGGCGAGAGGTCTCCGCTACCTCTCGCCGGTAATTCAGTAGCTTAGAAGGCGTAGCTCAAACGCACGCCGCCCAGATGGCTGTTGAAGTCGCTGCCGAAACGGCCGCGATACGACACCTCGACATTGGTCTTGTCGCCAAGGCGGTGCGACAGGCCCACCGAAGCCAGTCCTTGCGAGCCAAAGGGCAGATCAACCGTTTGCGCCAGCACCTTGGCCGTGTTGCCGTAAATACCGGTGCGCGCGTCGTCGCTGTTGTCGCTCAACGTGTCGCGCCAGCCGCCTTCGACGAAGAACTGGGTCCGCTCGGTGCCGTGCTCCAGCCGCAAGGCCACCTCGCCTGTCACCGCGTCCAACTTGCGCTCGGCATAGTGATAGTCGGCGGCCGGTCCAGCCTCAAAGAACTCGTCGACCGAGGTGTCCACCCAAGCGACGGCGACGCGGGGTGAAATCCCCAGATTGCCCTGCTGGAACCACATGCCCCCTTGTGCGCGTGCACCAAATGACTTGCCCCGCGTCGAAGTCGTATGAACCAGCGGAGCCAGAGCGGTCAGGCGTTTGACGTCATTATAGTCGTCCTGTGCCGCGCCAGCAGCGAGGTTCACAAACGCCGTTTCCGAGCGCCAACCGCCGTAAACGTCGATGCTGAAATTATCGATGTCCGCGGTGACAACGCCCGCATCCAACTCTGACTGGCGGATACCGCCCGCCAGACCGAAGCGCACGGTCTCATTGCCGGTCTCGAGTGCGAGGCGGGCACCATAACCGTCCGTCTTGACCTCATCGATGACCCCGCGGGCGTCGGTCTTGGCCGTGCTAGCGAGGAGGGACATGGTCAGGCGCGTGCCCTCGCCCCACCCTTCGCGGGTGGAAAGGACGCGGGTAGCTTCGTCCAGATCGTCTTCGCGACTGCGCCATGACGTTTCGCCCAGCACTGCCATGCGCGAACCCGCCGCGCCGTAATAGATGTAGTCATCGACCAGCGCGGCGATGATGGAGTGACCCTTGGTGGTGGGATGCACGCCGTCGAAGTAGAAATACTCGCCGGGGTTGGCGCAGACAGTCACGCCGTTGAAGCAGGCAGCGGTCGCATTCTTGATACCAAAGGCAGCGGGATCAGCCGCGATGGCGTCGCCCGCCGTGAACAGGTCGACCTGAATGATATTGGTGCCGCCATTGGCCGCCGCGACGCTGGCCAGATTGTTATAGAGCGCCGTGTTGAAAGTCGTGGCCGCAAAGTCTGCCAGCGGGGCTGCTGCGGTATTGCGGAACTGTGGCGTGACGCTGAGGCGCGGAAGGTTGGTGACGACGATAGTCCCCGCCCCTGCCTGAGCAACCGATCTGACCAGACCGGCCACATCGGTCGCTGCAGAACGCGAGGTCGTGGCGATAGTCCCGGTCGGGTTGGTTGACGCCCCTGCCGCCGGAAGCCCCTGGAAGATATTGTTGGCACCGCCCAGTACGCTGACTAGATCGCCACCACCGAACTTGCCCCCACGGGCCAGATAGGTGGCGAGTTGGAGCTGCATACCCAGCGGAGCTGTTTGCGAGTCGGTGCGGGCACCGCCAAAGGCCATGTTGATGCTGCCGGTAACGGGGCCGTTGAAGTTGGCTGCGTTAAACCCGAGTTGCTCGGCGAAGGTGCGACCGTCCGAGAACCGGCCCTGCCAATATGGCGGCGAAGCGGGCTGGGTCCCGCCGGTCGCACCATAGAGGTTGCCGTTGTCTGACAGACTGTCGCCAAACACGACCAGTCGGTCATAGGTCTGGGCCGAAGCCGCCGAACCGGACATGGCGACCAAAGCCACCGCCAGTGCCGCAGAGGCGGCACCCGTCATCAAAGCCTTCATAGATCATCCTCCCGCCAGCCATCAACTTGTGGCTGTTGGAAGGAGGATGCTCCCGTTTGAAGCGATTACAATACGCTGTGCGGCCAAATCATCGCTGTTGAGACGATTTCCTGACCTGAAACGGCATTAGTGCAACATGCGGAACTTCACCGTTCCGGGGATCAGCCGGAGGCGTTTAACCGCCTCGATATCGTACTCGCGGTCCACATCGATGATGACATAACCCGTTCGCTCGTCGGTCTTTAGGTGCTGGCCCAGAATGTTAAGGCCAGCCTCGGACAAGCCACGGTTCAACTCGGCCATCACGCCCGGCTGGTTCTTGTGGATGTGCAGCAGACGGTGGGCGCGGCTGACTTCCGACAGTTGCACGTTCGGCAAGTTCACGCAGAAGGTCGTGTCGCCACGGTTCAGATAGTTCAGCAGTCGCTCTGCCGCGAACTCGGCGATGGCTTCCTGTGCCTCCTCGGTCGAGCCGCCAACGTGCGGGGTCAGGATAACCTTCTCCAGACCGATCAGCGGGCTGTCGAACGGGTCGGAGTTTGTGCGCGGCTCTTCGGGGAAGACGTCCACTGCGGCACCCGCGATACGCCCTGACTTCACGGCATCGGCCAATGCATTCACATCCACGATGTGACCGCGCGCGAGGTTCAGGAACAGCGCACCGTCCTTCATCTTGGCGAACTGGTCGCGGCCAAAGATGTTGGCGTTGTCCTTGCGGCCATCGACGTGCAGCGTGACCACATCGGCCTCGGCCAACAGGTCGTCCAGCTTGCGCACGCGACGGGCATTACCCAGCGCCAAACGCTCGTTCAGATCATAGAACAACACGCGCATGCCGAGGTTTTCGGCAAGGATCGAAAGCTGGCTGCCAATAGCGCCATAGCCAACGATGCCCAGCGTCTTGCCACGGACTTCGCGCGAGCCGGTCGCCGACTTGTTCCAGATACCTTGATGCATTTGACGCGACTTGTCGGCCACATCGCGCATCATGACGATCATCATGCCCAGCGCTAGCTCGACCACCGAGCGGGTGTTGGAATACGGCGCATTGAACACGGCCACGCCCTTGTCGGCACAGGCGTCCAGATCGATCTGGTTGGTGCCGATGCAGAAGGCCGCAACAGCCATCAGGCGGTCAGCATGGTCCAGAACTCGCTTGGTCACGGTCGTCTTGGAGCGGATGCCCAGAACGTGCACCCCCTTGATCGCCTCGATCAGGTCGTCCTCGTCCAACGCGCCTTTCATGGTCTCGACGGTATAGCCCGCCTCCTCCAGTCGCTCGACCGCCGCCGGATGGATATTCTCCAGCAGTAGCATCTTGATGCGGTTGCGCGGATAGGACCAGCGCCCCGACACACCTTCGGCAAACAGCACCTCGTCCAGAGACGCCGCAATGGCGTCGGCGACCTCGGTCACCTTGGGGCGGCTGACAACTTCGGTGAAGGCATAGAAACGGTCCGCAGCGCCGGCCAACTTGACCTCGGCGTCATTCCAGCCATCGCCGACGATAACCACCGGCCCTTCGAGATTCAGCGACTTGATAACGGTCGGCTTGCCGTTTTCGCGGGCCAATGGATTGGCTTCGTTGACGCCTGTGACGCGGCCGTCTTCGTCGTAAACCAGTTCATTGGCCAGAACGTGATCCGGGGCCAAGCCCAGACGCGCGGCCAGCGGGGCAATGATCTCGGTGAACCCGCCGGACAGAATATAGATACGTTCCGCATTGCGCTCGAAGAAGTCGACGTTGCGACGGATCGAGGTGGATGCCTCGTCCAGAATGCGGTCGGCCAGCGCTTCGACGTGCTCTTTACGCAGTCCCAGCAGGTCCAGACGGGCCTTCAGCGCCTCGCCAAACCCGATCTCGCCGCCCATGGCCCGATCAGTCAGTTCGGCGATCTTGGCCTTGCGCTCGTCCGCATCAGGAGCGGCCGCGAGCGACAGCTCGGCCAGAGCCTCCAAAGTCTCGATCCGAACCAGAGTCGAATCGAAATCGAAAACGAAAACGGGCGAAGCATTCAGAGGCGAGGTCATGCCCCGCAACTAGCCCAGCTTCGCACTTGCAGCAATAAAAAGGGGGCACAAAGCCCCCCGCGACGCATGAATTTTCCAAGACGTCGCTTTTTACCCTCACTCCCCCTTGAGCTTGCGATTCTCCAGAGCGATGGCACCGATACCGGCGGCAATCAGAGCCACGGTCAGGAGGGCTGCACCCTCGCGCTTGTGGTCGCTGGCGAAATCCAGTGCGGACTCTCCGGCATGGCGTACCGAGCCCATCCGCTTCTTGCGATTGTGGCGACGACGGCGGTCATAGCGCCAGTCGGCGAGGCGCTCGCGAGCCCCTTCGGCAAGGCCGCGTGCACGGTCCCCAAGATCGCGCGCACGGTCCCCGATGTCATGGCCGAAATCCGATGCGCGTTCACGTAGGTCATAGCCAAGGTCGGATGCGCGCTCTCGCGACGTCTCGGCAGCATCCATCGTATCCTCGCGGACGCGGCGACCAAAGGCACCCAGACGCTCGCCTAGACCGAGTTCTTCGGCCCATTGGCGCGGGCTGAGGCGTTCACGAATGACCTCGATGCGGCGCGGACCGGTGCGCTGGCGAAGGAACAGGGTGGCAAAGCCGATACCTGCGAGCACGGCCACTGCACCGCCCACAATGCCGGGATGCTTGCGAACTTCTTCGACCAGATCGTCGATCAGATTGGTTTCTTCGAACATATGCACCTTCTGCAGAGCCGTAGGGATCATTGAACATCAGCGGTTGCTGAGGACAAGAGTTCCCGATTTTTCGTGTTCTCGCGGTGCCGCTTGCCCCGTTACGAACGTGCAGTGCGGCCCCTACCCCTTACAAAACGCAAGCCGCCTCCCTATGTTGCGCGGCTTCGAGACAATCAGTGTTTTAGGACCCAAAGTGACCGACGCATCCGCCCCTAACAATGCCCTGCATGACGATCTGGCTGCAGCCTTCCAGATCGATGGCTGGCCGGTGCGCGGCCGTCTTGTTCGTATGGGCAAGGCTATCGATACCATCCTGTCCTCGCATGACTACCCTACCCCCGTCGCAAACCTGCTGGGCGAGGCTGCGGCTCTGGCTGCTCTGGTCGGCTCGGCGCTGAAGTTTGACGGTCGTCTGCTGGTGCAGGCGCAAGGCGACGGTCCGGTTCGTTATGTGCTGGCCGACTATGGCACCGATGGTACCATGCGCGGCTTCTGCCGCTATGATGAAGGTGAACTGGCCGAGGCCATTGCCGCCAAGCCGAACCCGGGGGCCGAAGACCTTCTGGGCAAGGGCGTGTTCATCATGACGCTGGACCGCGGTCCGGACTTCGAGCGTACGCAGGGCATGACCCCTATCGAGGGCGACAGCCTTGCCTCCTGCGCCGAGCACTATTTCGTCCAGTCCGAGCAGATCCCGACCAAGGTCAATCTGGCTGTCGGCCAGATCACGACCGACGAAGGCACCCAGTGGCGTGCCGGCGGTGCCCTTATTCAGGTCATCGCAGGCGACGAGTCGCGCGGTTCGACCGAAGAGGTCTGGGACCGCACCCGCGCACTGTTCGCCACCTTAAGCGATGACGAGCTGGTCGATCCGACCATCACACCGGAGACCCTGCTTTACCGCCTGTTCCACGAAGACGGCGTGCGTCTGGAAGGTGCCAGCGACCTGAAGGCCGTTTGCCGTTGCTCGCGTGAACGCATCGTCACTGTGCTGCAGTCCTTCCCCGAGGACGAGCGCGCTGAAATGGTTGAAGCCGACGGCAACATCCATGCGAACTGCGAATATTGCTCGACCGATTACGTGATCGATCCGGCAGAGGTCGGTGCTGCCGAGATCGACGCCGCTGCCGTTCGCCACTAAGGCCAATCCAGAATGAACAAAGGGCGCTGCGGCTTTGGCCACAGCGCCCTTCTTCTATTCGTCATCGATAAGACTAGTTGTTCAGATCGAGCGAGTAACCGGCAGAACGCACGGTGCGGATCGGATTGACCGTTCCATCCACGTTCAATGCCTTGCGCAGGCGTCCGACGTGGACGTCCACGGTGCGCGCCTCGACATAGACGTCCGAGCCCCAGACAGCGTCCAGAAGCTGTTCACGGCTGAACACGCGACCGGGGTGTTTAAGGAAGTGGTCCAGCAGGCGGAACTCCGTCGGGCCAAGATGGATTTCGCGTCCTGCGCGGCTCACGCGGTGGGCCACACGGTCCATGATGATGTCGGCGTGATTGACGCGATCATCGGCCAGACCCGGGCGCAGACGACGCAATACTGCCCGCATGCGTGCCGTCAGTTCGGTCATCGAGAACGGCTTGGTCATGTAGTCGTCCGCACCGGTATCCAGACCACGCACGCGGTCCGTTTCCTCGCCGCGAGCAGTCAGCATGATGATCGGCAGGTTTCGCGTTTCGGCCTTGGCGCGGATGCGGCGGCACAGTTCGATGCCTGACAGCTTGGGCAGCATCCAGTCCAGCAGCACCAGATCGGGCTGGCGCTCCTCGATCATCAGCCAGCCTTCTTCCCCATCGCCCGCGACGGCTACTTCGTAGCCTTCCTTCTCCAGATTGTACTGAAGGAGCGTCGACAGCGCGTCCTCGTCTTCCATCACCAGTATATAGGGTTGCAACTTGGCACTCCGGTCTGTGAGACGTCAGTTCAACTCAAAGGGTCAGTCGTCAGCCGACGGATCGGTCGAGGCCGAAATCGTCGGAGTGGGCGAAGCATCTTCGCCCGGAGCCGGCACGGCACGCGGGCGCTCGCCCATCATGTCCTCACCGGTGATCTCGTAATAGACGGCTTCGGCGATGTTGGTTGCGTGGTCGCCGATGCGCTCGAGGTTCTTTGCCATGAACAGCAGGTGCGTGCAGGCCGTGATCGTGCGCGGGTCGCCCATCATATAGGTGAGCAGTTCGCGGAAGAGCGCATTGTAGTGCTCGTCAACCTCGTCGTCCGTTTGCCACACGCTCATGGCGCGCTCGACTTCCGACGCCGTATAGGCATCCAGCACGTCACGCAGGCGGTTCGACACCAGACGGCCCATGCGCTCGATCGAGCGGGTCAGGACCTGCATCGGCTCGCCTTCGGCGAGGATCAAGGCGCGCTTGCCGATGTTCTTGGCGAGGTCACCGGTACGCTCGAGGTCCTGAGCCAGTTTGATGGCACCCAGAGTGCGGCGCAGGTCGCTAGCCACCGGCTGACGAAGAGCGATCAGACGGATCGCCTTCTTCTCGATGTCGTAGTGCAGCGTGTCCAGCTTGACGTCGCGCTCGATCACCGCGCGAGCCAGTGCCACATCGCGGCGGGCCACGGATTCAATGGCGTCTGCCACCTGCGCCTCGGCCAGACCGCCCATACGGACGACCTCGGCCGTGAGCTGGTTCAGCTCGTCACCATAGGCTTTGACGGTATGCTGGTTCATGTCGCCCTTAGCCGAAACGGCCAGTGATGTAATCGAGCGTGCGACGCTCGCGGGGGTTGGTGAATATATCTTCGGTGTCGCCGGTTTCGACGATGTTACCCATGTGGAAGAAGGCCGTGCGTTGCGAAACGCGGGCGGCCTGCGCCATCGAGTGGGTGACGATCACAATGCAGTAACGCTCGCGCAGTTCGTCGATCAGCTCTTCGATCTTGGCTGTCGCAATCGGGTCCAGCGCCGAGCAAGGCTCGTCCATCAGGATGACTTCCGGTTCGACCGCAATGGCGCGGGCGATAACCAGACGCTGCTGCTGACCACCCGACAGGCCGGTGCCCGGCGCGTGCAGACGGTCGGCGACCTCGTCCCACAGACCGGCACGCTTCAGCGCCGACTGGACGATGTCTTCCAGTTCCGACTTCGAGGATGCGAGGCCGTGGATTTTCGGGCCATAGGCCACGTTCTCGAAGATCGACTTCGGGAAGGGGTTCGGCTTCTGGAACACCATGCCCACCTGGGCACGCAGAAGAACAGGGTCGATCTTCTTGTCGTTGATGTTCACGCCGTCCATCTCGATGCGGCCTTCAACGCGCGCACCCGGGACGGTGTCGTTCATGCGGTTGAGGGTACGCAGGAAGGTGGACTTGCCACAGCCGGACGGGCCGATCAGGGCGGTGACCGCCTTGTCCGGAATGTCGAGGCTGACGCCGTGCAGGGCCTGCTTCTCGCCGTAGAAGACCTTGACCTCTTTGGCCGCGATCTTGATCGGACCCAGCGGTGCGCGGGCGGAATCGCCCACAGCCGGAGCGGTCGACATGGAAGCGGTACCGGCCGACAGGCCTTCCGGTGCGCGGGTAATCTTGGAGTTCATAGGCATTACCACCGACGTTCGAAGCGACGACGCACAACAATGGCGGCGGCGTTCATGACGATCATGAAGGCGAGAAGGACAAGGATGGCGGCTGCGGTCCGTTCGTGGAACGCGCGCTCCGAGGCATTCTCCCAGATATAGATAAGCGAAGGCAGAGCACCAGCCGGTGCGTCAATCGCTGCCGAGATACCCGGCACGAAGCTGATCATACCGATCAGCAGCAGCGGGGCGGTTTCGCCCAGTGCGTGGGCCATCGAGATGATCGAACCCGTCATCACACCCGGCATGGCCAGCGGCAGGACGTGCTGGAACACGGTCTGGGTACGGCTGGCACCCATGGCCAGAGCCGCTTCACGGATCGACGGTGGGACGGCCTTCAGCGCGGAACGGGTGGCGATGATGATGGTCGGCAGCGCCATCAGCGCCAGCACCAGACCACCGACCATCGGGCTGGCACGCGGCAAGTGCAGGAAGTTGATGAACAGCGCCAGACCCAGCAGGCCGTAAACAATCGACGGCACCGCAGCGAGGTTGTTGATGTTGACCTCAATAATAGCGGTCAGCCGGTTACGCGGCGCATACTCCTCAAGCCACACAGCGGCGAACACGCCGACCGGAATGGCAATGAAGGCAGTGACCATCAGCATCAGGGCCGAACCGATGACCGCGCCCAACAGGCCAGCCAGCTCGGGCTGGGTGGAGTCGCCGTTGGTGAACATGGCACTGTTGAAGTGCGAGCGCACCAGACCATCGGCTTTAAACTTGTCCAGCCAAGCCATCTGCTGGTCGGTCACGCGGCGGAACTCTTCGGGCGTATCGCGGGTAATCTTGCCCTTCAGATACATCTCCGCATCGTCCGAGAGCGGGGTCGAGATCGGCAGGGTCTGACCGATCAGGGCCGGCTGGGCGCGGACGCGGTCGCCAGCGATGAACTTCAGCTCCGACGACAACAGGTCACGCATGGCCTTGGTCTTGGTGCCTGCAGCATCGTCGGTCACGCCCATGCGCGCCATTTGCTGCTCGGCAACCATCAACTCGAAGTTGGTGCCCTGCGGGTAGGCGCGATCAATACGTGCCGGATCCATATAGACCGGCAGCGTCACGCTGTGCGCGTAGAAGGCCGTATAGCCCTGCATCACAATGCTGCTGAGCAGGATGACGAGGAACAGCAGCGCAGCGCCAATCGCGGCACGTCCCGCCCACTTGAAACGGTTCTCGCGGGCATAGCGCGACTTCAGGCGGGCCTGAAGCTTTTGCGTGCGGGCACCGACAGCGCCCGATGGGGTAACGGCGTCAGTCATATTGTTCACGGTAAGCTTGCACGATACGCATGGCGACCACGTTCAGGGCCAGGGTGACGACGAACAGCGTCAGGCCCAGACCGAAGGCGGCCAGCGTTTTCGGGCTGTTGAACTCTTGGTCACCCGTCAGCAGGGTGACGATCTGAACGGTCACGGTCGTGACGGTTTCGAGCGGATTGAGCGTCAGCTTGGCGGCCAGACCGGCGGCCATGGTCACAATCATGGTCTCGCCGATCGCGCGCGACACAGCCAGCAGCAGAGCGCCGGCGATACCCGGCAGAGCGGCGGGCAGAAGCACCTTCTTCACCGTCTCGGACTTGGTTGCGCCCATGGCGTAGGAGCCATCACGCAGCGACTGCGGCACCGCGTTCATGATGTCGTCCGACAGCGACGACACGAACGGGATCAGCATGATGCCCATGACCGCACCGGCCACCAGAGCCATCTGGTTCTGGACCAGCAGCAGATACTGGCCAATGCCGTCCAGCGGACCACCTGCCAGCCATCCACCGATGGTGTTGAAGAAGACCCGCAGCGCCGGACCAACCGTCAGGGCCGCGAAGAAGCCGTACACAACGGTCGGAACACCGGCCAGAACCTCCAGCAGCGGCTTGACCACGGCGCGGGTCGTCTTGGATGCGTACTCCGACAGATAGATGGCCGAGAACAGGCCGACCGGCGCGGCAACCGCCATCGCAATCAGCATGATCAGGAAAGTACCCGCGAACAGCGGCACAGCGCCGAACGCACCCGACGAGCCGACCTGATCGGCGCGAATAGCGATCTGCGGGCTCCATTTGGTGCCGAACAGGAACTCGAATGCCGACACCATGCTGAAGAAACGCAAGGAGTCATAGACCAGCGAGAAGATGATGCCGACGGTCGTCAGAACCGCAACGGTCGCACAGGCGAACAGTACGCCCACGACCCAGCCTTCGACCGCATTACGGGCACGCAGCTCAGGGCGAATACGGAAGGCGACGAAAAGTGCGCCCAGAATGGCGGCAATCACTGCGGCGGTCATGCCACCCCAGCTCAGGGCTGCATGGATGCTATGAGCACGGCGGCCCTCGGTCGGCAGCAGTTCCGCATAGGGCGCGGCCCAGATCTGCAGCGCCTCACCACCCTGCCCCACGCGACGGGCATCGGCGATGAAGGCTTCGCGGCGGAACGGCTCAAGCTGCGAAACCGCTTCCGGCGCACCCGCAGCGATCAGTTGACGCTCAATCGGTGCAGAGAAGACGGCAGCAAGGATCATCACGGCCAACGCCGGCGCAAGCACACCGATAGCGGCGTACAGACCATGCTGGCCCGGGCGCGAATGGGGTTTGACGCCTTGGCTACGACGCACAGCCAGCTTGCGACCGCCCCAGAAGGACAGCACCGCAAACACCGCCATGAAAATCAGAAAAATCCAGGTCATTCAGATCCGAGGGGCACACTTAACAGTCCCCCGAATGGAGGACCTTAAATTCGGGCCGAAACTGCCCGCGAAAGGCGAGCGGAATAAGACGGATGCATGACAGTTCTGTTACACGCCAAGGCCGCATAAATAGCAGGGAAAAGCATCGCAAGTTGAAGCGCGAAGCTATTGCAAACTATAGGATTTCTTCCAAAGTTTCTGCAGAGGCGAGCTGGCGTTGCGGGGCTATTGGGAAGGCCGCAGCGAATAAAGCGCCGGAACCCAGCACACTTTCCACAGAAAGTGCGCCGCGGTGACGGATGACAATGTGACGCACAATGGCCAAGCCCAGCCCCGTACCTTGGCGCTCACCGCTTTTTTGTCCCTCGATACGGTAGAATCGCTCGGTGAGCCTTGGCAGGTGTTCGCGCGCCATACCCGGACCGTGGTCCCGAACGGTCACGACGACATATCGCGCGCCCTGTTCGCGATCTGGCGTCACCAGTGACAGGCGCGTGCTTTCCTGCATGCGCGACACCATGGTCTCGTCCAGAGAGCGGTCCCGCTCGATGGTCAGTTCGATATGGCCGCCTGCGGTGGAGTACTTCAGCGCATTATCGACGAGGTTCTGGACGACCTGAACAATCTCGTCGCGCTCACCGATGACGTCCGCACCGCCAATCCCCAGATCCGCCCGAACGGTCACACCGCGCTCTCGCGATATGACGCTGACGGCGTCCAGCACGTCCGAGGTGGCTCGTGCCAGGTCGACCCGACCGTGGGGTGCGATGTGCTCGTTCAACTCGATACGCGACAGCGACAAGAGGTCGGCGACCAGTCGACTCATGCGATCGGCTTGGGTTGCCATGATGTCGAGGAAGCGGTCACGGGCCTTGGGATCGTCCTTGGCATGCCCCCGCAGCGTTTCGATGAAGCCTGTCAGAGAGGCCAGGGGCGTGCGAAGTTCGTGGCTGGCATTGGCGAGGAAATCCACACGCATGCGCTCGATGCGGCGCAGATCGGTCTCGTCCTTGAGGGTCAAAAGCGCCAGGGGTTCCTGACGCCCTTGCCCGTCACGGGCAGGCAGCGGGTGGACCTGCGCGCGCCAGTGCCGTTCCTGAGCGCCGCCACCGATATAGTCGACGCGGCAGGCCTCGTTCAGGAATAGCGCCTCGTCGACCGCTTCCAGCACTCCCGGCTCGCGGATAACCGCAACCAGCAGCGTCCCGCTGTTGCTAATAGGGAAAAGCTCGCGTGCAGCGGCATTGGCCAACAGGATGCGGCGGCCCGCGATATCGTCGGCCTCGCCGCCCGCGATAATCATCATGGGATCGTAGCTGGCCTCGAAAACGTCAGCCATCAGGCCGGCGTCGCCCGCTGCCTCGACCTGTGCGTCCATTGCCACGGGAAGATGCGACTGCTCTGCCGGTGGCGTGCGGTTCACGATCCATGTGGTGAATGCAACGGCCAGCGCACCGAGTACCAGCCACCCTGCCAAGCTGGGCTGCATGACGGCCAGAACCAGCATTATCGTGACCGCCATCCCCCCACTGGCTCCCGCCGTCCAGAGACGGGACGAAGCAACGGGCGCAACAGGCGAATGCTGGGGATCGTAAGCCATCGAGGTCCAATACAAGAAATCAGCGCGCGAACATTAGCCCACGGTGCCGTTTTCGTCGTCTTTATCTTTGCGTTGCGACACCAGCGCGACGTTCACCCCGGCGTACGCAAATAGACTTTGCTATTCACACCACATAGAAACGGGATACCATCGTTATCCAAGTGGTGGAGGTCGTCTGATGGAGCCGATTCTCGGTTGGCAAACAGTAATGCCTGACACCCGATATTGGGTTGCCAGTCTGTATGCCATGGTCATTTTCGTGCTGGCGATCAGCACAGTGCGACTGGCCCTGCCCCTGCCCGAAAGATGGCGCCGTATCATCGGCGTCATGGCGCTGGGCCTCGTGGCACACGGGCTTTGGTGGCTTCCCCATCTCGACTTCGTCGAGATGACGGATCGTCCTGTTGGCCCTTTTCTCTCCTGTCTGAGCCAAGCCATCGCAGTCATCAGCCTCGATCTGGCCTACCGGTTGGAGATCGCCAGCCCTCGGTCCTCGCGCCCTCGCCTCATGTCCTATCTGGCAGTTCTGTCTGGGACCCTGGGGACATCCCTGACAATCGTAGTCGGTAATCTAGCGATTACCTTCCCCGACACACTCGGTTTCAATCCGACGGTCATCGCAATGGTCATTCTGGCCCCTGGCCTGATCGCACTTATCGGCTTTCATCCGTTCGGCAAGAACTGGCCACTCAATATCGCTCTGGGAACGGTAGCCATCGGGCTGAGCGCAGGATTAGCTCAGTTCGGCTCGGATTTGGCATCGTGGGGTGGCCCGCCATATCTTTGGCACGTGTCCAGCATGACCGCATGGGAGCTGGCGGTCGGTACCACCGTCATCCTGTGCGTCGGCATTCTGGCCTATGCCATCTGGCGGTCCCAGCAGCGATTCGTTGCCAATCTCAGATGCGCCATCGAGGCCTTGCCGGTGGGCTTGGCCCTGTATGATCAGAAGCGCCGGCTGCTGGTCTGGAACGAGGCGCTACGGAGCCTGTCGAGCAATCCAAAGCCCGATTTTCGCGTGGGAATGACCTATACCGAAGCCCTCAAGGCGGGCCTGAAATCCAGCCTGTTTCCTGCAAACGCCGCCTTCGATCCGAAATGGTTGAAGAACAAGCAGGAACAGCATGTCCCCGGGGACTGGATATTGAAATCACAGGACGGCACACGCTGGGTGCGGCTACAAAATCGCGAGATTGAAGACCGCGGCCTCGTCACCCTCTCGTCCGACTTTACCGAACAGAAGAAACACGAAGCCGAACTGGCCGCCGCTCTAGAACAGGCGCGAAGTGCCAACGTGGCCAAGAGCCGATTTCTGGCCAACATGAGCCATGAAATCCGCACGCCGCTAAACGGAATGGTGGCCGTTACAGAGGCGTTGTCGCGGTCGGCGCTGACGCCCACCCAGTCCGAGATGGTTGCGCTCATCCGCTCGTCGAGCGAGACCTTGCAGATTTTGCTGAGTGACATTCTCGATTTGGCGCGGATCGAGTCCGGCCAGATGAAGATATCCAACGCGCCGTTCGATCTGGTGCGGTTGGTCGACGACACCCAGAACCTCTACGCCAACGCCGCCAGTGAAAAGGGCGTGCAGTTCACCTGCCACATCGCGCCCGAGGCCCGCACCTGGGTGATGGGCGACGCGGTGCGCACCCGCCAGATCCTCAACAACCTGCTGTCGAACGCCGTCAAATTCACCAATGAGGGTCATATCTCTCTGTCGGTCAGTCGGCGTAGCACTAACCTGCTGATCCGCGTGGACGACACCGGCATCGGATTCGAAGCGGCGAACCTGCGCCACCTGTTCGGGCGGTTTGCACAGGCCGATGACCAGATCACCCGTCGCTTCGGTGGCTCGGGCCTTGGACTGTCGATCTGCGCTGAACTGGCCGACATGATGGGTGGCTCCGTTGACGGGACCAGCCAGCCCGGTCTCGGCTCCAGCTTTACGGTGTCACTACCGCTGGAGCGCATCACGCCGCCGAACCCGTCGCCGGATCCCGCCCCCAGCGCTCAGGCATTGGCCAATCCTTCCAGTCTGGCGTCCAAGACGGGCCTGCGCATTCTTCTGGCCGATGACAACGCCACAAACCGCAGGGTCGTAGAGTTGATCCTCGACCCGCAGAACTTCACGCTATTTCAGGTCGAGAACGGCCAGTTGGCGCTGGATGCCCTTGAAAACCAGACCTTCGACCTGGTGTTGATGGATATGCAGATGCCGGTCATGGACGGCCTGACGGCCACTCGTATGATCCGGGAACGCGAGACCGAACGCGCTCTGCCGCGCACTCCGATCATCATGCTTACGGCCAATGCGATGCCCGAGCATGTGGCCGCGTCCCTTGACGCCGGTGCCGATGCCCATTTGGCCAAGCCCTTCAATGTCAGCCAAATGCTGGAACTGACCTATCAGCTCACCAACCAAAAACATCAGCCCGCCTGATTTCTCAGGCGGGCTGACTGGCGCAACAGCTAGGAGCGGCGGATCACTCGTAGCCGTGTGCAGCCTCGTTGATCACTTGGCTCGGCATGGACGAGAAATCCACGCTGAGCGTCGAGTTGGCCTTGGCCTGGAAGGTCTTGATCACATGCTCAAGCCGACGACGCGTTTCGCGTTCGGCATCACCGGAACCGCTGAGACCCAGCGGGGCGAGGCAGTAATCAATGATGGCTTGCGGACGTGTCAGGGGCTCCATGTGAACCCTCCTTTTTCTGAGGCGTGGGGGACGTATTAGGCGGCGTGGAACTGTGCCGTTTCGGTGGAGTCTTTCAGAGCCGTGGTCGAGGACTGGCCCTGCGAGATGACGGTGGCGACATCGTCGAAGTAACCGGTGCCGACTTCGCGCTGGTGACGGGTGGCTGTGTAGCCGATGGCTTCGTTGCCGAATTCGCGCTGTTGCAGCTCCGAATAGGCAGCCATTCCGCGATCACGGTAGCCCGAAGCCAGTTCGAACATGCCGTTGTTCAGGCTGTGGAAGCCGGCCAGCGTCACGAACTGGAACTTGTAGCCCATGGCACCTAATTCGCGCTGGAACTTGGCGATGGTTTCGTCGTCCAGCTTGGCCTTCCAGTTGAAGGACGGCGAGCAGTTGTAGGCCATCAGCTTGCCCGGATATTTCTTCTGGACGGCCTCGGCGAACTTCTTGGCGTCGTCCAGATCGGGGTGCGAGGTTTCCCACCACAGCAGGTCGGCGTATTTGGCATAGGACAGGCCGCGCGCGATGCAGTGATCGAGGCCGGTGCCTTCCTTCAGGCGGAAGAAGCCTTCCGGCGTGCGGTTCTCACGGTCGATGAACTGATGATCGCGCTCGTCGATGTCCGAGGTGATTAGCTGGGCCGATTCAGCGTCGGTACGGGCAACCGTCAGGGTCGGCGTGCCGCAGACGTCGGCAGCCAGACGTGCTGCGATCAGGTTGCGCTCGTGCGCTTGGGTCGGGATCAGAACCTTGCCGCCCAGGTGGCCGCACTTCTTCTCCGAAGCCAGTTGATCTTCGAAGTGGACACCAGCGGCACCGGCTTCGATGAAGGCCTTCATGATTTCAAAGCTGTTCAGCGGACCACCGAAACCAGCTTCTGCGTCGGCAACGATCGGAGCGAACCAGTCGCGCTTGGCGCCACCCTCGGCGTGCTCAATCTGGTCGGCGCGTTGCAGGGTGCGATTGATGCGGCGGCACAGTTCCGGCGCGGCGTTGGCCGGATACAGCGACTGGTCCGGATACATGGCCGATGCGGTGTTGGCGTCGGCCGCAACCTGCCAGCCCGACAGGTAGATGGCTTTCAGTCCAGCGCGAACCATCTGCATGGCCTGGTTGCCCGTGACGGCACCCAGAGCGTTGATGTACGGCTCCGAGTGCAGCAGCTCCCACAGGCGATTGGCACCGCGCTCCGCGAGGGTGTGGGTGATCGGCACGGAACCGCGCAGACGCTGAACATCAGCGGGCGTGTACGGGCGCTCGATACCGTCGAAACGGCCAGCGGGTGCGGGAACCAGATCAGCGAAGGTCGTCATTGGCGTTCTCGTCTCTGCGATGGTGCGGTCAGCGCCGCGTCACAGTTGAAAGAACACGCATCAGTCACAAAAGACACAGCGCCTGACACGACATTGATGTCACTTAGTCACAATATGACTTGACGCTTTCGGTCACATTATGACCTAACTGCGGTATGCAGGAGAATACCGACCGCAAACTCTTTCTCGGAGCACGCCTGAAACGGCTGCGCCGCGATCTTGGCCTGACCCAGACGGCGATGGCAGAGGATCTGTCGGTCTCGCCATCCTATCTGAACCACATCGAGCGAAACCAGCGCCCCGTATCGGCACAACTGCTTCTAAAGCTGGCCGAGACCTATGATGTGGACCTGCGCACCCTGAACCGTGCGGGCGCTCTAGACGAAGCCCGCCTCAGTGAAATCCTCGCCGACCCCGTGTTCAAGGGCGTTGCAGCGCCGCGCCATGAGCTCATGCAGGTGGTCGAGGAAGCCCCTGCCGTAGCCGAGGCCCTGCTGCGGCTTTATCAGGCCTTCGACGACCAAAGGGCACGCGCCCGCGCCGCCGCCGAACAGGGTGAAAATCTGGAAGACGCCGCGCCCGCCGACTGGGTGCGCGAATACATTCAGTCGCGCGGCAACCACTTCCCCGATCTGGACCAGTTGGGCGAAGCGATGGCAATTGTTCTCGCCAATGAACGGCCACCCCATGCAGAGGGGTTCGAAGCCAGCGCCAGACACCGACTGGCGGTCATCCATGGCCTGACCGTGCGGACCTTACCAACGGAAGTCATGGTGGAGTGGACCCGCCGCTTTGACCTCCATCGCCGACGCCTGTTGCTGAGCGAGAGCCTCGGCCCGTCGTCGCGGGCCTTTGCCGTGGCGTATCAACTGGCCCTGTCCGAACATGGTGCCGAGTTGAACGCGCTGGCAGAAAGCGCGGGAGCGCCCGATCCCGCGACCCGTAATCTGCTGAAAGTGGCGCTGACCAATACTCTGGCGGCCTGCATCCTCATGCCCTATGGCGCATTCCATCGCGCGGCAGAAGACACCCGCTACGATCTCAATCGCTTGGCCGCGCGATTTGGTGTTTCGTATGAGCAGATTGCCCATCGCCTGACCACGCTGTCGCGTCCCACGGCGCGCGGCGTTCCCTTCTTCCTGATGCGGGTCGATCAGGCCGGCAATATCTCGAAACGGTTTGCTGCCGACGCCTTTCCGTTCTCGCGGTTTGGTGGAGCGTGCCCGCGCTGGCGGCTGCATTCCGCCTTCCGCACCCCCGGCCGCATCATCACCCAGATCATCGAGACACCCGCTCAGGACGGCAAACCGGGGGGGCGCTGGTTCACCTTCGCCCGCACCGTCGAGCGCCAAGGGCGCGACGGGTTTGGCGAGGCACAGGATTTGGCCATCGGCATGGGTTGCGAGCTGCAACACGCTCACCGTCTAATCTACGCCCAAGGACTGGACCTTCAGAATCCGGATGTGACTCCAATTGGTCCAGCCTGTCGTCTGTGCCACCGCCATCCGTGCGCCGAGCGGGCCGCCGCCCCTATCGACCGCCCGCTCGCCGTCGATGACTGGGCCAAGTCACTCAGCCCCTATCCATTTGCCTCAGCGTAGGACCACGCGGTCCCCCTCCAGCGCAACGTCCCAGCCCTCGAGCAGAGCCAGCACTGCCGCCTTGGGATCGCGGGTTCCGTTGTTCACCATCTCGAGCATCAGGCTGGCCTGTTCGGGTCTGCCCCCACGGCGGGCGTACAGGCTCATCCAGTCCTGAACCGTCACTACGCCGTCACGCCGGTTCTCGCTCAGCAATAGGCGAACGAAATCGAGGAAATCCCCGCCGCTCTTTCGCCGCTCGGCTGTTTCCGCCGCCATCGCAAATACCGCTCCGCAGGCATAATAGGCTCGGTGTTCGCCCCGCTCGCCAGCGGAGCCCAAGGGGCGGGCTGCATATTTCACGCAGTCATCAATCTCGGTCTGCAGTTCGGATTTGTCGTCATAGGAGGGGTCACGCGCCTTGAGCGCCCTCACGGCCATCAGGTCTGCGCCGCCCTCCGTAATCCACGCGTCGCGGGCGTACTCATAGCGCAAGGTCTGGCCCAGCCAGAAATGGGCTGCCTCGTGGGCAATAAACCACAAGGCGCGTTCGCGAATCTCGGGATTAGGCTCTTCGATGCCGCGCCCTTCGAAGCTCATGACAATCAAACCCGGAAGCACGCTGCCGCCCATGCTGGTCATGCGCTGGGTCGGGCCATTCCATGCCGCCATAAGCACCGGCTTTTCTGCTCCCGATGATGCTGCCCCGAGGCGCTGTCGGTACCAGCGCCCCGTTGCCGGTGCCGCATCCGCCAGCGTGTTGGCCATCCAATGCGGCAGCGCCGGATCGATCACGGCGGTGAGACCCTCATCGCGCGTTACATCCGCCTGACCCAACAGAACGTAGGACCGCTCATACTGCGTAATCAGTTCCGGTCGTCGCTCGCCCGCATAAAGGACCGGACCTGCCTCGTCGCGCCAACGCACCTGCGTCGGGCCCGTAGCCAGATCGACACCATTCAAATCCGAAGGAAGCGCGGCGACAGCGGCCACGCTCTCCATTGGAAAGACCGTCATCTGCCGCGTCGGCAGGGCCACAGCGCCGTTGGAGAATTTCAGCGTCGGATATTCCGCCTCCAGATCGACGGCTTTTGGGGTTATGCGAATATCGACCGTGCGCGGCACCGGCCCGCCGTCCACACTGCGCAGGATGTCGTAGAAGCCCACCCGATCCAGCACGACCCCCGGGGTCAGCACCTGCCATTGGCGTGGGCGCCACGGTTCGCGCACCTCGCTCATCAGCGCGGAGTCAAAAAAGGCCCAGACGTCGGCGTCGCGATCCAACTGGTACTGCAGGTGCAGCGTATCGCCCTGTCGTATCACGCTGGCGCTGGCCGAGGGCGCTCCGCCGCGCTCGATGGGCGGAAGCGTGGCACACCCCGTTAACAGAGCCACCACCGAAACCATTGCCGCCACACCTGCGCGAATATCCAAAGCCGACTCCTGAAAAACGTGGCGGCCCAACGTTGCCGTTCGCCGCCACAGTGTCAGCTTACAAATCGGCAAGGTCGCGGCGGGTTCCCGTCCCTTCCTCAGCCGATGGCTGCGCGTGCCTTTTCCAGTTCGTCGGCCATCACATCCTTCAGGCGTTGCGGCTCCAGAATTGTCGCCTCGCCGCTCCAGCTGAACAGGTGCCAAGCCAGTTCGCGCATGCCCGAGGCGCGGAAGCGTACGATGACAGCCCCATCATCCTGATCTTCGATCGCCTGCGTTGGATGCCAGCGCCAGCCGCGCGCCTCGTTGGCGGCTTCGGGCGAAATTCGGATGGCGACGTCCTCGATCTGGTCTTGATAGATACCGAATGACTGGCTGGCGAAGGCCGCCAGATTGAAGTCGGCCGGAGGGCGGGCCGTCCCCTCACCGGCCATGACGCTACTCATCCGGTCCAGTCGGAAGGTCTGGATGCGATCGTTGGCCGGATCATAGGCCACCAGATAGTTAGCCCGCCCGAACATCAAACCGCACGGGGTAACCGTACGGCTTCGCGCCTCGGCCCCCGGTCGCGAATAGATGAAGTTCAGCGGCGCTTCGGCCAGAACTGCCCCGCGAATGGTCGTCAGAACTGTTTCGTCCGCTCCGGGGCGCGGCCCCGCCTGCACTGCGATGGTTTCGGCCCGTACCAGTGCCTCCAGATCGGGTGCCATGCGGTTGAGCGTGGTCGAGCGCATCGCCGCCTTGATCTTGCGCTCCAGACTTTCCAACGCCGCCGCCCGCGCCGGATCGCCGCCTGCGTGCAGGGCGGCTGCGGCCTTGGTCAGCTCCAACATTTCGGTTGCGGTCGGAGCCTGCTCGAACGCCGACAGACCGCCACGGATGCGCCAACGCTTGGTGGGGGGATCAGAGATTTCTTCCACCTGCGGGAAAAGCATCAACACCGCGTCGCGCATGCGCTCGGCCGTGCGGCGCCCTACGCCCAGCTGGCCTGCCATATCGTTGATGGTCATGCCCTCGGCACTGGCCGCCATGCCGCGCGCCAGATCGATAACCATGGCTGCCTTGTCGTGGCGCATGAAACTTCTCCACAGAGATACGACCGAGACTGACGCAATACTGTTTCATAACGCTCTGGTCAGCAAGAGGCAGACGCCTCCCAACCGGAGTTTTCTACAGATGGCTTTCTCGTTCGCCCGCACCGCCCGCACCCAATCGGACCGCAACGCCCAGAGCCCGTATGCCGTGGCACCGACCCTGCGCCCGTTCGAGCGTAAGTCGTTTGCCGACCGCTATCTGATCGTGCCGTGCGAAACCGAGACCGATCTGGCTGTCATCTGGGACTGTCAGGAAGAACAGGTCGTTGACGTGATCTGCGCCCCGATGGGCCGCTATTCCGAAGAAGACGCCATGTGGGACGAGTTCCGCAGCGCCTCAGAACTGGCCGCACTGGCCGCCTGATTTCCGTAAGGGCTTCAGTGGACGAGCGGATCCGGCTTTGCGATCCGCCCCGCCAGCGTCCACGGCCCTTGCGGAACAACCCGCACCCACGCCCCCGCCGGTGCACTGAGCCAGTGACCGTCGCCGGGGTTGGAGGTCTCGCGATGCACCGGACCGCCCGTCGCGATTTCCAGCGTCAGTGGCGAGCCCATATAGGTCGTCCACATCTCTTCGCTTTCCATCGGTGTCCACTGCGGGTCTTCCGCACCGATCAACAACCGGTAGGAAGCAATCTTTTCGGCGTCGGCTTCCTGATGCGGCAGGACACGGAAATAGCCACCCTCCGGATGCGGCGTCAGGCCGAGGTTCATCGCCACCTCTTCTGCCGTGAAATCGTCGTCCGTATCGCTCATCGCGCTCGCCCAAGGGGAAGTCAGAGCGTGGCTATAGGGTGATCTGTCCGCCGGTGCCAATGGTCTAGAGCGCCTTGACGATCCCCTCGACCATCTTCTTGGCGTCGGCGAACAACATCATGGTGTTGTCGCGGAAGAAGAGTTCGTTCTCCACCCCCGCATAGCCCGCCGCCATCCCGCGCTTGATGAACAGCACCGTGCCTGCCTTCTCCACGTCCAGAACCGGCATCCCGTAAATGGGGCTCTGCGGGTCGGTCTTGGCCGAAGGGTTCGTGACATCGTTTGCCCCGATGACGAAAGCCACGTCGGCCGAGGCGAACTCGGAGTTGATATCCTCCAGTTCGAAAACCTCGTCGTAGGGAACGTTGGCCTCGGCCAGCAGGACGTTCATATGCCCCGGCATACGGCCCGCGACAGGGTGGATGGCGTATTTCACCTCGACGCCTTCTTCCTTCAGCTTGTCTGCCATTTCACGAAGCGCGTGCTGGGCCTGCGCCACCGCCATTCCATAGCCGGGCACGATGATGACCTTGGAGGCGTTCTTCATGATGAAGGCGGCGTCTTCGGCACTGCCCTGTTTGACGGGGCGGGTTTCCACCTTGGCACCATCGCCGCCCGCAGCGGTCTCAGCACCGAAACCGCCGAGGATCACGCTGATGAAGCTGCGGTTCATGCCTTTGCACATGATGTAACTGAGGATCGCGCCTGACGAGCCGACCAAAGCGCCCGTGATGATCAGCGCGATGTTCTCCAACGTGAAGCCCAGCGCCGCTGCGGCCCAGCCGGAATAGGAGTTCAGCATCGACACCACGACAGGCATGTCCGCGCCGCCGATGGGTATGATCAGGGTAATGCCCAGTATCAGGCTAAGGGCAAACACGGCCCAGAAAGCCCAAACAGCTGTTCCGCCCGTGCCGATCAGAATACCGATCAGAAACACCAGACCCGCCGCCAGCCCCAGATTGATCAGGTGACGCGCGGGTAGAAGGATCGGCGAGCCACTCATATTGCCGTTCAGTTTGGCAAAGGCGATGACCGAACCGGTGAAGGTAATGGCACCGATGGCCACGCCGAGGCTCAACTCTACCAGCGACAGCGCCTTGATGCCGCCCGTCACTGTCTGAATGCCAAAGGCGTCGGGCGCATACACGGCCCCCACAGCCACCAGACAGGCCGCCATACCCACCAGCGAGTGAAAGGCTGCAACCAGTTGCGGCATGGCCGTCATCGGTACGCGGTTGGCGATGATCGCACCGGCACCACCCCCGAGCACAACACCGCCCGCAATCAAAGCAAGTGTCAGAGGATCAAGCGCACCCGTACTGGCCAGCAGCGCGAGCGTTACGCCTACAGCCAGCGCCATGCCCGCCATGCCGAGCATATTGCCACGGCGGCTCGTTTCCGGGCTGGACAAGCCACGGAGTGAGAGAATGAACAGCACACCCGCGACCAGATAGGCCAGTGCTGCGATGGATGCTTTCATACTCTCCCCCGTTTAGCTCCGGATCAGAAAACGTTGATAATGGCGGGCGCTCCGGTTGTGCCCTTGGCCACTGGCTTGCCGTCCTTGATCACGGCGACGCCGATATTCCCCTCGCCAGTTAGGCGGGTTAGGGTGCAGCTGCCGTTGTCGGTCGGCAGGTTGCCGATTTGCGGGCCCTTGCCCTCGCGCACCATGCGGTTCTGATAGACGCCACGGATAGTCACGGGACGGAAGCGGCACTCCAGACGCCACGTTGCATTGGCATCGGCGGCCACAGCCCACGGCAATCCACCCTTCAGGTCCTGTGCCACTTCAGCCGGTTGGGCCAGGGCAACAGAGCCAGCAATCAGGGTCAGTCCGGCAGCTACGATCGAAATTGCGGTCTTCATTACTCTCACTTGACGTCAATCAGGTTTTATAAAGATTTGGGTGCGGAACAGCCGCCACAAGGCAGCGCTTATGAACACTGGTCCGAGAAACACCAGAATCCAATCCCAAATATTCCACTCGCGCTCGCGCACGGCATACAGGGCCAAAGTCGAGGCAAAGACGATCACCACGCCGCAGTCCTGATAGCGCATCCGGATGACCGGCGGGCATTTGCCGACCCAGCTCCACAGCCACAGACCCACGCCGTAGAGGGTCAGCGCACCGGACAGACCAATGGTGAAATCGGCCGGAGTCATCATGAGCGCTTGCGGCCCTTCAGATACCCTCGCGTCGCCAACGCGACCATCACAACGCCGCCTACGGTATAGCCGATGGCGGATACCTGATTGGCTGCCTGATATTCAGTCCAGCTTTGGAGCGCGAAAAACACAGCAACCAAGACAGGATAGCCAACCGACAAGGCGGCCTCGATGCCGCGACGCACCTTTGGCGGAAGCTTGCCGCTGAACAGCACCAGAACCAGTATCAGCCCTACGGCAACTGCCAAAAGGACCGTGATCCAATGCGCGGCTGAAAAGCCAGAAATCATACTCAACGCTTATCCTTCTTGCGGTACATGGCCAGCATCCTGCGCGTGACCATGAAGCCGCCGAATATATTCACACTTGCCAAAGTCACAGCGGCAATTCCCGCTCCCTTGGCAATCCACGCATTCGCGCCGCCCGCCTCGCCTCCGCTGAACGCCGCAGCAGCCATCAGCCCGCCAACAATGATCACCGAGGAAATGGCGTTGGTCACAGCCATCAGCGGGGTGTGCAACGCAGGCGTTACACTCCAAACGACGTAATAGCCGACAAAGATAGCCAGCACGAAGATGGCTAGACGAAAGACGGTAGGGTCGACGTATTCCATCAGGCTATTCCTCTGTGTTCTTCTTTATCGAGCGCGAGATACGTGAAGCAAATCAGTGGACGGCCATCCGCGCTCGTTTGCACGCTGTGGCTCATCCCTTGATGCCTTCATGGACCACTGCGCCTTTGTGGGTGACCACGGCGGCCTTGAGGATTTCGTCTTCCAGATCGACGGAGATTTCCCCGTCCTTGACCATCAGTCCGACGAAAGACGCCAGATTGCGGGCATAAAGCGCGCTGGCGTCGGCGGCGATGCGTCCGGCCAGATTGCTCCAGCCCACGATCTTCACGCCATTGGCCGTCGTGACAATCTCGTCGGGCTTGGAGCCGTCGACATTGCCGCCAGCCTCGACCGCCAGATCGACAATCACCGAACCTGCCTTCATCGAAGCCACATGCTCCGCTGTCACCAGTTTGGGCGCGGGGCGTCCGGGGATCAGAGCCGTCGTGATGACCACATCCTGTTTGATGATGTGATTGGCTGTCAGTTCGGCCTGTTTGGCCTGATACTCAGGCGACATCTGCTTGGCATAGCCGCCCGAGGTTTCAGCGGCTTTGAACTCTTCGTCCTCTACGGCAACAAACTTGGCCCCGAGGCTCTCGACCTGCTCCTTGGCCGCAGGGCGTACGTCAGTGGCCGTAACCACCCCGCCCAATCGACGAGCGGTAGCGATGGCTTGAAGCCCTGCGACACCCGCACCCATGACGAACACCTTGGCCGCCGCGACTGTGCCTGCCGCCGTCATCATCATCGGGAAGCCGCGCCCATAGGCATAGGCCGCTTCGATCACCGCACGATAGCCCGCCAGATTGGCCTGTGACGACAGCACGTCCATGACCTGCGCACGCGTGATGCGGGGAACGAACTCCATCGCAAAGGCCGTGGCGTTGGCCCCTCTCAACGCTTCGAGCGTTGCCTTCTCGCGATGGGCGTCCAGCATGGCCACCACTATCGCACCGGTTTTCAGTGCGCTGGTTTCCGAGGCGGTCGGCCCCCGCACCTTGAGCAGGATATCGGCACCAGCCAGCACAGCCGCCAAGTCGCCCGTAACCGTAGCTCCCGCCGCCTCATATTCCGCATCCGAGAAGGACGACCCTGTCCCAGTGCCGGCTTCGACGGTCACGGCAGCGCCCAGCGCCAGAAGCTTCTTCACCGTCTCCGGAGTGACGGCACAGCGCGTCTCTCCTTCGCGGCGTTCACGCGTTACGGCGATGGCAACGGCCAAATTCCTGCTCCCGAAATCCCCATATCGATCAGTGTTAGATGAGATTGCTAAGGGATCAAGACTTGGAGCAACAAAAAAGCCCGCCGGAATACGGCGGGCTTTCAAGAAGCAAGCGGAATGCCGAAAGTCTTAGTGCTCGGCGGTCTTCTTGTCGCGCAGCATGACCACGCCGACCACCGTCACAACAGCGGCCGCGATGAAGCCGGCAACGAAGCCTGCGCCCACTGCGAACCAGACGACCAGCAGAACCAGAAGTGCCGAAATCGCGAGCGAGCACCACTTGGTCATGGCGATGAACAGCTCGAACATGTGCTTTTGCGCCGAGATTTCCATCTCGCCGTGGACGTGGTCGTGGGCGGTATCAGCGTGCGAGTCGGCCATGGGACTTCCGGTAAAATGAGTCAGGATTTGGATGCGTCTTATAGCGCCCGTTCAGACGGCTCAAGACCCTCGTTCAATCTAGCGTGGCCAGAACGTCGCGGGTGAAGCCTGCAATATCAAATCCTTTGCCTGCCGGATCCTCGCCACGACGGACAATGACCACACCGCGGCTAGGGACGATGACGACGTACTGTCCCCTGTTTCCGTTGGCGGCATAGGTGTCGGACGGCACGCCCTCGGATTGGTTGAAGACCCAGAAGGTCGCGCCATAGCCAAAGTTACCGGTCGGCGGTTGGGGCCCCGAGGGCGTAGAGACGAACCGGCCCCATCCCTGCGACAGAACCCGTTCTCCTTCCCAGACTCCGTCATTCAGATAGAGCTGCCCCAGTCGCGAGAGGTCGCGCGCGGTCGTCCAGACCTGTGACGACAGAACATAATGTCCGCGCCAATCCGTCTCGGCATAGGTTCGCGTCATGCCCAAGCGGTCGAACAATGCCGCCGGAGGGTTGGCGGCAAAACCGTCTTCGATGGCCATTACCGCCAACAGGGTATCGTTATTGGCATAGCGATAGGTGGAGCCAACGGGATGGAGCAGCGGCCAGTACGGAACCTGCTCGTCCACCGCGGTCCCGCCAAAATAGAGGGCGTCCGTTCGGTTACCTGCTGTATCGCTGGTCAAGCCGGACGACATACGCATCAGGCTTTCCAGCGTAATGGCTGCTCGCGGATCACCCGGCACTTGCCAGTTAGCGATGGGAGCCGGATCGGATACATTGATCTCGCCGCGCTGAACCGCCGCGCCGATCAGAGTACCGGCAATGCTTTTGGCAACAGACCAAGTGCGCTGTGGCGTGTTCGGTCCAAAGCCGTCTGCATAATCTTCGGCAATACGCTTGCCGTTCTGCAGAACGACCACACCGGTTGTGTTGGTGCCCGCGCCGTACCCTTGGTTCAGCGCGCTGTGGATCACGGACTTCAGCTTGGCTTCGTCACCGGCCACCGCCGCCACAGGCATGTCAGGCGCATGTGCGCGGCGGGCGACGGCAGGCAAAGCCGGGCCGGAAACATAACCCATGGGTTGGATCACGCAGCCCTGCCCCTCGCGATAGGTCGCCACGCGGGGTGGAGCCGCATCGTCCCACACTACCGAGACCTGCTGATCCGAAACCTGTGCTGTGAGGTGAGCGATGATCGGCTGAAGCTCGGAATAGATGCCCACAAGCTCGTTGCGCTCAATGCTTTCCAGCGTGCGCTGGCTGCCCGCCGCCTCGGCAGTCTTGAAGGCGCTACAGACCGTTAGCGCCTTGTACCCTGCCGCCAGAGCACGATGTTGCGCGGGATGCGAAGCAACCGCCTGCGGAACCTGGGCAATGACGGATGCGGGCAAGGCAAGGGCCGCCGCGACGCATAAAGAAAACAGGGCTTTCATAGGGTCGAGGTTTTCGCCCTAATCCCACCCTGTCAACGTTTATCGAACGTCAGTTCGCGCAGAGCGCTTCGAACTGATCGACCAGACCTTCGAGGCGCTTGGTGCCGATGGTCCAGAAGGCCGGATCTCGCGGGTTCAGTCCGAACGGTTCCAGCGCCTCGACATAGGTCTTCGACCCGCCATTGGCCAACAGCTCGCGGTACAGTGACGTAAAGGCTTCGGGGTCCTTGGCCCGCGTCTCCATTAGCGCCGCAACCAGCAGATC
>NZ_JSYD01000164.1:0-993 GCF_054824005.1 Brevundimonas sp. GN22
GTAGGGCTCGCCCACAAACCCGTAGTCAAACTCCGTAAAGCCCTCGGCCCGCTTGACGCGGATGGTTTCAAGACTGAGCCAGATCCCCGCCGAATAGCGCGCTCCCTGTGGCAGATAGGCGGGGAACCAGAAGTGCCACACACTCCCTGCGTGAAGGCTGAGTTCCAGCGCCACCAGCGTGTCACCGGCGTAAAGCGCCGCCACTGACGCCCCGAAATCCTCTTGCTGCACCAGCAGCCGGTGCAAAAGCTGACGCGTCCAGCATGCCGCGAAAATGTCGTGCCGTCCGGTGCGACGATACTGTTCGCGTTTCAGGGCGATCAGTTGATCCAGCACCTGGGGCTCGCGAACATCACAGCGCACCGACACAGGTCCAAGAGACTGCTCCAGTCCGCGCCGGCTGCGTGCCTTGTCCTTATAGTATCTCGCAAATGCAGAGCTCTGCTGCCCGTACCATTCATCGTAGGATATGCCCGACAGATCGGCCTGACAGGTGGCTAGCGGCAATCCGGCCGGTGCCCGCCCTACCCAACTGTTGGCACTGAGGCGGCGACCGTTCGCCAACGTCACCAATAAGGAAAGGGACACCAAAGTCGCCGCCGGCCCGATGACCCCGTGGTAATCATTCAGCGGCGCACCGACCGGATAAAGTGTCCCGCCGCGACGCTGATGCGGCCAGTAGCCAACCACCTCGCCCGCCTGCCAGATCTTCAGGACGAATACGTCGGGGGCCACAGCTGCCACCGCGTCCGTGAACTCGATGCGGAAGAAGGGGCTTGAGCGCGCGGCGTCAGCGGCCTGCCACGCACACCAGCGGGCGCGGTCGTCTGCAGACAACCCACCCACCGTCAGGCACTCGGCGCTGATCTCCATTCCCCTAAGGTCCCCCAACCTATTTGCACGATCAGTGTAAGGTGAAATGGCAACCAAAATCCAAACACAATGCCCCTCGGTCAAACAAAAACGGCCCCCCGGATTTCTCCGGAGGGCCGT
>NZ_JSYD01000165.1:0-3722 GCF_054824005.1 Brevundimonas sp. GN22
TGAGCCAGCCGTAGCCAGCCCAGAGGGCAGGGGTGTCGTCACCAAGCCTTGTGCTTCGCCGCACCCGCCTCGACGGCTTTCAGCAGGGTGTCGTTTGCCAAGTGACTGTACCGCTGAGTGGACTGGTAACTGGCATGACCCAGCACCTTGCCCACCGCGAATAGATCAACGCCGTTGTTGACCATGAAGGACGCCGCGCTGTGACGCAGGTCATGGATGCGAAGGCCCGGAAGGTTAGCCGCCTTGATGGCATAGGCCCAAGCGTTCTTGATCGAAACGAAGGGCTTCTGCGTGTCCGGGTTCGGCACAAGCCACGGGCATCCGTTGTAGCGCGGTAGGCTCTCGATAATGTCGATGGCCGCTTGCGACAGAGGCACGTGACGAGGCTTGCCGGTCTTGGTGGTAGGGATGAACCAAGAGCGACGCGCCAGATCCACATTCTCCCACTTGGCGTCCAGAAGCTCACGCTTACGGGCACCAGTGAGAAGCAGCAGACCAACTATGTGTTGAAGCATCGGGTTGTTGGACACGATGCAGGCTTCACGCAGACGTTCGACTTCCTCTGCCGTCAGATAGCGATCACGGGCATTGTTCAAGGGCTTGCGGGCAATGCCACGTGTCGGGTTCCTTTCAGTGCCCGGAACACCCCAGTTCAAGCCCAATTGATAGGCTCGCCCCATAATGACGCGGATCTTCTCAACGGTAGCCGGAGCAAGGGTCTTGCCCAGCTCCTGAAGCCATGAAGCGACAGCGCGGTGCTCGATCTCATTGACCGGGACCTTGCCCCACTTGGGACGGATATGGACCCGGACGTACATCGCGTTTGTGTCATGCGATTTCAGGCGAGCCTTGGAGTCCTCAAGGTACATGTCCAGGAGGGTGTCGCAGAACGGGATTGCCTTGATCTCTTGTTTTTTGGCTAAGGGATCGCCGCCCATAACGACATCGGCTCGCAGCTGTTGGGCTTTCTTGCGGGCTTGGGCGAAGGTCACATCGGTTACGCCCCCGATCTTGAACTGGCGTAGCCTTCCGCGTTGATCACGGTAACGCAGGCCATAGGTTCCGCTGCCGTTAGGGCGGACCTCTACGATGAAGCCGGTGATTTCCTCGCAGTAGTAGACGGTCTTCTGACCGCTGGGTTCAGCAGTCACGCGGCGGATGAAGTCGTGGGAGAATTGGGCTTTAGGCATAGGATTGATCCTTGTGATGGGTTGAGTTCAGACGTGCGCCATTACGCGGTGCCGGAGGGGCGCAGCGGGTGGCGGCGGTTAGGGTGCGGAAAGGGCGCGGCTGCCCCAGAGTGGCCCGCTCAGGCGGGGGCTTGGACCCGGCGATGTTGTCCCCTTGGGGGAGCGGTCGCAGGCACCAGCGTGGCTCAGGGCAGTTCCAGTTTTTCAGTCCCTCAGCCCCTGAGGCATATGGCCCCCGGAGAGAGTGAAACTGAAAAACTGGTGACCTGACCCCTTAGGCCGCTGGCGGAGGCAGCAACTCGTAGATTTGCACGCCACGATCGCCTTTGCGGAAGTTCCACAGGTGCTGTCCCGGTGTGGAGCCTGTGTAGTGCTCCAACACATGGATAGCGGCCTTGATGGACACCTTGGCGCGTTCAGAGGCAGCCCGAGCCAGTGCCATCTTGCCGTGGACTTCCCCTTCTTGGATCAGATCGACAAGGTGAGGACCAACCTTGGTGCCCTGATCTTTTTCCTGATCCAGAATGTAGTCAGCGAGATCGCTCGACTCTAGGAACGTAACGGACGCCAACTTCTCTTCGTAGCTGATCCCTTGCTCGGTGGAGAAGGCATAGCTCACGGATTCAGGGCTGTCTGAACGGCTCTTGATCCGCGTGAAGGTAACACCAGCAACCTGACGGTTAGGGTTCTTAGGAGCGAGTCTTTTACCAACGTAGACAGCATCGAAGTCCTCAATGATGTCGGTGGTGCCCTGATATCTAGGCGTACCGTCAGCATTAGGGTTCTTGGTCGTGTGACCTAGGCCAATCACAGTACCGCCCTTGGCAACAAACGCTCTGGTGGTTTGCCCGAAGCGAGAGGTGCGCTTCTTGTCCATCAGGTCGGTGAACTTCTTCATCGTATCGATGATGAGGATGATGCCCTTTGCGGTGTCATCTTCAACGCATTTGAGCATGAGTTGCTCGACCTTTTCGACGGTCATGCCGTTGAAGCCGGGCACCAACATGTGAATGCCTAGGTTTTCGAAGATGCCATTCTTCGTCACCAGACCCGAGCTATTGTCATCAGCATTGATGTAGATGATCCGATCGGGGGCGCATCGACCTTTAGCAACGGCATCAACGATTAGGCTGATGAGCGTCAGGGTTTTGCCCGCGTTAGGATCGGCATAGATCATGGTGGCTTGGCCGCTATTGATATGCAGTCCAAACAGCGCCTTCACCTGTGTGGCGTTAGCTTCCAACTGATCGGTTTGACCCAGCAGGCTGTATGCCTTGAAGGCATTGCCGAGCAGGTGCTGTTGCAAGCCCGTTTCACCACTAAGTGTCTTTTTCAGCGGTTGAGGACTTGGCTCGTTAGCCTGTGCCTTGATGATAGGTGGCGCGGGTGGCGGTTTTATAGCGGGCGGGAGTTTTCGAATTACCAAGGCTGGGTCGCTTTCGATTGAAAGTGAAACATCCAGAGCGGCTCACCACGAGCTCCTCACGAGAAGGAGTTTTCCGATCTAGCACTCGCACCTTGCGTTCATAGACAATTCCGTAGCGGCCTCTCGGGAGGGGGCCTGGAAGGGATCTTTCGAACCCGATAGTCATAGTTAGAGTGGTTCTGAGGTGAGATGGTGTCAATATTCATTTCTCTAAAAATGAATGATATTTCGATTTTAGTTTCAACTTTTAAGTTGAACTCGATTTTTATCTCTCTTTGACGCTAGTAATGGAAATCATATGCTTTGAAATCACTTAAACCCGCATCCCGATTTATTGCCGATTTTGCGTGCTTTCAGAAGCGCACCGATTTCCTTCCTTGGTTATGTATCTTTGATAAGCAGAGTTTGAGCCTCTCTAGGTTTAGGTCTTTGTTTGGTGGCTATCAGCACAATGGTGATCACCGCGATCGTGAGGATGCACAGGCCGGGTCTAGCGGTCGCCAAGCACGTGATGGGTATCAAGGCTAAGGCGAGTAGGGTGGTCTTTGGCCTTACCGCTAGACAGCACAGCGCGAGCCCCAAGGCTGATAACGCGAGGATGATCAGCAGGGCTTTGGTGAGGCTCAAAATCAGCACCACGATAACCAGTGTAATCACCTTACTGGTCATGGCTAATGGGCAGTGTGTTGGAGGGCATCAGAGACCTTTCAGGCATAAAAAATCCCTCGACGGCGTGACCGTGAGGGCGTTGTGGGTCGGGTCAGATTTTCAGAGTTTCAGTTTCTCAGCCCCCATCTAGGAGGGGTTGGAAACGATGTCGTCACATGTTGGCAAAGCACATGGTCAGTAGGTCCTGATTGGTGTCTGGATGGACCTCGATGAAGATCCGTTGGTGAGGGGCATCGTCTCTAGCGTAGGCCAGCTCAAACCATTGACCGCCGTGATCCTCGATGGACACGAAGGAGGGCGGCTCTACATCGTCACCTGTGATGGTGAAGCCGAGGGCGGCGTTGATAGTGTTCGCCTTATCGCCAGCCTGGACGACATGGATAAGGGCATCGGTGCCGAGTTCAGCTTCATGCTCGACTACCATGTGCCAAGCGCGA